>NZ_SMJY01000130.1:0-17541 GCF_004348355.1 Micromonospora sp. KC721
CCTCCGTGCCGGGCGGCGCCCCGCATCGGATGGCTCCGATCTCCCCTCCGCGCGCAAAGGAAACCCCGTGTCCGCGACCCCCCTGCTGGAACTACGCGGGATCGACAAGAGTTTCGGTCCCGTCCAGGTACTCCGCGACGTCGCCTTCTCCGCCCACCCCGGCGAGGTGACCGCCCTGGTCGGCGACAACGGCGCCGGCAAGTCGACCCTGGTGAAGTGCATCAGCGGCATCTACCCCACCGACAGCGGCGAGTTCCTCTTCGAGGGTCGTCCGGTGAGCATCAACAGCCCACGGGACGCCGCAGCGCTCGGCATCGAGGTCGTCTACCAGGACCTCGCGCTCTGCGACAACCTCGACATCGTGCAGAACATGTTCCTCGGCCGGGAGAAGCACAGCGGCATCGTGCTCGACGAACCCACCATGGAGCAGATGGCCGCCGAGACCCTCGCCGGGCTCAGCGTCCGTACGGTGAAGTCGCTGCGCCAGCACGTCTCCAGCCTCTCCGGCGGCCAGCGCCAGACCGTGGCCATCGCCAAGGCGGTGCTCTGGAACAGCAAACTGGTCATCCTCGACGAGCCGACCGCCGCGCTCGGCGTCGCGCAGACCGCCCAGGTGCTGGAACTGGTCCGCCGGCTCGCCGACCGGGGCCTGGCCGTCGTGCTCATCTCGCACAACATGAACGACGTCTTCGCCGTCTCCGACCGGATCGCCGCGCTCTACCTGGGCCAGATGGTCGCGCAGGTGAAGACCACCGACATCACCCACTCGCAGGTGGTCGAGCTGATCACCGCCGGCCGCTCCGGCCACCTCGGTCTCGCCGAGCAGGGCACGGGCGAGGCCGGCAACGCCACGGGGTCCACCGCCACCATCCCGGGAGTCGTCCGATGACCACCACCGCCGTCAAGGAGCAGGGCCCGGCCGCCGTCGCGCCGGCGCCCACGGTCGGCAGCCACCTGAACAACTACTGGCGGCGGGTACGCGGCGGGGACATTGGCGCGCTGCCTGCGGTTCTCATGCTCCTCGCACTCTGCGTCGGCTTCTCCATCCGCAGTCCCTCGTTCTTCACCGCCGGCAACTTCGCGAACCTGTTCACCCAGGGTGCGGCGGTCACGTTGATCGCGATGGGCCTCGTCTTCGTCCTGCTGCTGGGGGAGATCGACCTGTCGGCCGGTTTCGCCAGCGGTGTCTGCGCCGCCGTGCTGGCCAACGTGGTCACCGTGTTCGGTTACCCCTGGTACGTGGCGGTGCTCGCCGCCGTCGCCACCGGCGTCGTCATCGGCACCACCCTCGGCCTGCTGGTCGCCAAGGTGGGCATCCCGTCCTTCGTGGTCACCCTCGCCGGCTTCCTCGCCTTCCAGGGCGTCGTGCTGGAGCTCATGAAGGAGGGCGCCAACATCTCGGTACGCGACGAGACCCTGGTCGCGATCGCCAACCGCAATCTCTCCCCCGTGCTCGGCTGGACGCTGGCCGCCCTGGCCTTGGCCGGGTACGCGACCGTGCAGCTGGTGCGACACCGCAACCGGGCCAGGCGCGGGCTGATCACCGATCCGATCGCCGTGGTGGGCGCCCGGATCGTCGGCCTCGGCGTCATCCTCGGCGCCGCCGTGTACGTGCTCAACCTGGAACGCAGCCGCAACGTCCTGGTCGTCTCGCTCAAGGGCGTGCCGATCGTGGTGCCGATCATCGCGGTGCTGCTGATCATCTGGACCTTCGTGCTCCAGCGCACCAGCTACGGCCGGCACGTCTACGCCGTCGGCGGCAACAGGGAGGCCGCCCGCCGGGCCGGCATCAACGTGGACCGGATCCGTATCTCCGTCTTCGTGATCTGCTCCTCGATGGCCGCCGTCGGCGGCATCGTGGCGGCGAGCCGGGCCAACTCCGTCGACCCCAACACCGGTGGCAGCAACGTACTGCTCTACGCCGTCGGCGCGGCGGTGATCGGCGGCACCAGCCTCTTCGGTGGCAAGGGACGCATCCTGGACGCCGTGCTCGGTGGCGCGCTCGTCGCGGTCATCGACAACGGCATGGGACTGATGGGTTACAGCTCGGGCCGCAAGTACGTGGTCACCGGCCTGGTGCTGCTCGCCGCGGCCACCATCGACGCCCTGACGCGCCGGCGGGCCGCCTCCACCGGCACCCGTTGACCGCCGGCAGACGCTGACCAACGGGACACGGAACACCGGGAAACATGCGGGCAGGACCGAGCCAGGACGAGATCCGGCGGCAGAATCTCGGCGCGCTGCTGCGGCACGTACACGTCCACGGCGCGACCACCCGCGCGGAACTCACCACCACCCTCGGGCTCAACCGCAGCACCATCGGCGCACTCACCGCCGACCTGGCCGGCGCCAGGCTGGTCAGCGAGGGGACACCGAAGGAGACCGGCCGGGCCGGGCGACCGTCGTTGGTCGTCCGGCCCGAGTCGGCCCGGGTGTACGCGTACGCGTCCTCCATCGAGGTGGACCGGCTGCGCGCCGCGCGGGTCGGCCTCGGGGGCGAGGTACTCGACCGCCGGGACCTGGACCGGCCGCGCGGCATGGACGCCGCGGAGACCGCCCCGCTGCTGGCCGGCGCGCTCACCGAGATGCACCGCCGGGTCGCCGCGGACGCCCGCTGCGTGGGCGCGGGGGTGGCGGTCTGCGGCATGGTTCGCCGGGCCGACGGGCTGGTCCGGCTCGGCCCCGGCACCGGCTGGGTGGACGAGCGGCTCGGTGCCACGCTCGCCGACGCGCTCGGCATCGACCTGCCGGTCAGCGTCGGCAACGTGGCCGACGTGGCAGCCTTCGCCGAGCACGCCCGAGGGGTCGCCGCCGGTTGCGACAACGTCATCTACCTGTACGGCGACGTGGGCGTCGGGGCCGGCATCATCGCCGGAGGACGCCGGCTGACCGGCCACGGCGGGTACGGCGGGGAGGTCGGGCACATGGTGGTGTCCCGGGACGGGGCCCGCTGCGAGTGCGGCTCCCGCGGCTGCTGGGAGACGGAGATCGGGGAGCACGGCCTGCTCCGGGCCGCCGGGCGCAGCGAGGCCCGGGGGCGGGAGGCGCTACAGGCCGTCTTCGAGGCCGCCGACCGGGGCGACGCCCGCGCCCAGGCGGCGGTACGCCAGGCCGGCGACTGGCTCGGCTTCGGCGTCGGCAACCTGATCAACATTTTCAACCCGGAGATGGTCATCTTCGGTGGCACCATGCGTGACCTCTACCTCGCCGCCGCCGCCCAGGTCCGCAGCCGGCTCAACCAGGTCGGGCTCCCCGCCTGCCTGGAACACGTGCGGCTGCGTACCCCCAAGCTCGGCGACGACGCGCCGCTGATCGGCGCGGCCGAGCTGGCCTTCGAGCGGCTCCTCGCCGACCCCCTCGACGTCGGCTGAGCCACGCCTCAGCGCTGGAGTCCGCTTCATTGCCGGTTTTCGGTTCCGGTGAACCCTTCCGGCCGGTGATCCGTACCAGTGGTCGACGGCAGCCGGCGGATGAGCTGCCCGACGTAACACGCACGGCCCGGACCGAGGAGGCACCGCAGCATGGCACCGCTGGAATCCGCTCGTCGTCGGCCAGGGCACCGGACCCACCGGGTGGCGGTGCTGCTTGTCACGCTCGTGGCTGGGCTCTTCGCCCTGCCTGGCGTGGCCGTGGCCGCTCCCGCCGCCCAGCTCAACGCGGCCGACATGACGCTTCTCGTCGGCGTCCGGCTGGCCGGGTTGTGGGAAATGCCGGCCGGCGCGATGGCCGCCGAAAGAGGACAGTCGCCGCGGGTCCGGGAGATCGGCGCGGAGATCGCCCGCCAGCACGAGCAGCTCGACCTGCTCGTCGTCGAGGCCGCCAACAAGCTCGGCGCGCTCCTGCCCTCGGACGCCACCGCCGAGCAGAAGGGGTGGCTGGGTGAGATGCAGGAGGCCAACGGAGCCCAGTTCGACCAGATCTTCGTCACCCGGCTCCGGATCGCCCACGGCAAGATCTTCCCGGTGATCGGCGCGGTCCGCGCCGCCACCCGGGACGCCACCGTCCGCAAGCTCGCCGACGACGCCAACAAGTTCGTCACCGACCACATGTCCATGTTGGAGAGCACCGGCCTGGTCCGCTGGAACCAGATGCCCCCGGCCGCCATGCCGCCCGCGCAGAGCGACTCGCTCGTCGCCGCCGCCCAGGCCGGTACGCCGCTCACCCCGACGTTCAGCGTCGGCACCACCGTCGTCTGGGTGGTCTTCCTCGCCGCGCTCGGCGTCGGCGGCTGGACCACCTGGCGGATCATGCGCCGCAACTGACCTCCGCGTACGCGACGAAGGGCCGGGAGCAGCACGCTCCCGGCCCTTCACATGTGTCCCGTCAGCGGTCGACCGGGGTGAAGTCCCACGAGTGCGGCGGACGGGCCACCAGCATGGCCGGCGGGTCCGGCAACGACCGGGGACTGCTCCGCCACTTCGAGATCACCACCACCCGGTGGTCGGTGGAGGAGAAGACCTCGCTGACCACGTGCAGCGGATCGTGCTCCAGTTCCGGCAGCGCGGTCTCGCAGACCCAGGTGATCAGGTCGGTGAAGCCGTACGGCTCCGCACGCGCCTCCCACATCCGGACGATCACGTCGACCATCCCTCCGTCACACGCTGACCGTGGTCAGCGGCAGGGCCGAATCCGCCGGCAGGTCGAGCCGGCTCGGCGTCACCCCGGCGGCGACCAGGTGCGCGCCGAGCGCCGCGACCATCGCACCGTTGTCGGTGCAGAGCTTCGGCCGAGGTACCCGGACCCGGATGCCGTGCTTCGCCGCCCGGTGCTCGGCCATCGCCCGCAGCCGCGAGTTGGCCGCCACTCCCCCGCCGACGACCAGCGTGCCGATGCCGTTGGCTCGGCAGGCGTCCAGCGCCTTGGCGGTCAGCACGTCACAGACCGCTTCCTGGAACGAGGCCGCCACGTCGGCCACCGGCACCGGCTCACCGGCCCGCTGCCGGGCCTCCACCCAGCGGGCCACCGCCGTCTTCAGCCCCGAGAAGGAGAAGTCGTAGCGGTGGGCGGCCAGGTCCTTCGGTGCGGTCAGCCCGCGCGGGAACGCGATCGCCGCCGGGTCGCCGGCCCGCGCCTGCCCGTCGATGTGCGGCCCGCCGGGGAAGGGAAGGCCCAGCAGCCGGGCCACCTTGTCGAACGCCTCCCCGGCGGCGTCGTCGATGGTGGCACCCAGCGGAGTCACCCCGCGCGCCAGGTCGTCCACCAGCAGCAGCGACGAGTGACCACCGGAGACCAGCATCGCGATCGCCGGCTCCGGCAGCGGGCCGTGCTCCAGGGTGTCCACGGCGACGTGGGCGGCGAGGTGGTTCACCCCGTACACCGGCTTCTCGGCGGCCAGCGCGTAACCCTTCGCGGCGGCCACCCCGACCAGCAGCGCACCGGCCAGCCCGGGACCGGAGGTGACCGCGATCGCGTCGATGTCGGCGATCGTCACCCCCGCCTCCCGCAACGCCCGGTCCATCGTCGGCACGATCGCCTCCAGGTGTGCCCGGCTGGCCACCTCCGGCACCACCCCGCCGAACCGGGCGTGCTCATCGACGCTGGACGCCAGAGCGTCGGCCAGCAGGGTGTGCCCGCGCACGATCCCGACGCCGGTCTCGTCGCAGGAGGTCTCGATGCCGAGGACCAGGGGTTCGTCAGCCATCAGTCGTCCGTTCCGTACGCGGTCGGCGGAGCGACGCGCCGCATCACCAGCGCGTCGGTGTTGCTCGGTTGGTAGTAGCCGCGGCGGACGCCGATCGGTTCGAAGCCGTACGTCGCGTAGAGCCGCTGCGCGGGCGCGTTGTCCGCGGCCACCTCCAGCAGGACGGTCCGCACGCCCCGGCGGGCCGCCTCACCGAGCAGCTCCTCCAGCAGCGCCCGGCCCACCCCGCGCCGCTGCGCGTCCCGCCGGACGGCGATGTTCTGCACCCACGCCTCGTCCGGCTGGACGGCCAGCCCCGCGTAGCCGAGCAGCGCTCCGTCGGCGTCGAGGGCCACCCGGTACCAGTGCCCGTTGGCCAGCTCGTTCCAGAACATCGACGCCGACCACTGTTCGGCGCCGAACAGGTCCACCTCGATCGGCAACACCTCGTCGATGTGCCACCACCGGAACCGCGTCAACCGGATCGGCTCACTCCTCGCGCTCACGGGAGCACCGGCTTGCGGGTGGCCGACGCCACCGCGTCCGGGCGGCGCAGGTACAGCGGGGTGAGTACCTCGCTTGGGGCACCGGCCCGGATCCGCTCGGCGGCCAGCACCGCCAACGCGGTCGCGTCCGGGTAGCGCGGCTCGGCCCGCAACGGCAGGCCCAGCACGTCGGCGTACCGGTGGGCACCGTCACCCACCGCGGCGGTGACGGCGAGCTCGCGGGCCCGCTCAGCGACGAGCGCCGGGACAGCCACCTCCGGCCCGCCGATCCGCTGGCCGGCACCGTCGTAGACCGCCCAGTACACCTCGCGGCGACGGGCGTCGGTGGCGGCCAGGACCGGCTCGCCGGCCGCCGCCGGGTGGCCGATGCCGTCCAGCGAGCAGACGCCGTACGTGGGCACACCGAGCACCTGACCCATGGTGGCGGCGGTGACCAACCCGACCCGCAGCCCGGTGAACGGGCCGGGACCGAGTCCGGCGACGATCGCGGCCAGGTCACCCGGCCGGACGTCACCCTCGGCGAGCACCGCCTCCACCTGCGGGGCGAGCAGTTCGCCGTGGGCGCGCGCATCGACCGTGCACCGCTGCGCCCGCGCCGCGACGCCGCCCGCCGAGACCTCCACCAGCGCCGCGGTCACCGCGGGTGTCGAGGAGTCCACCACCAGTACGAGCACGATTGACCAGCCTAGCCGGCCCCGGCGTACCCCCGGTCACGCCCCACCTGTGGCCGGGTCAACTGGGGGTGCGGAAGGTGCGCAGGAAGGTGGGCAGCAGCCAGGGGCGTCGCCCGGAGATCCGTACCCCACCGGTGAGCAGCGCCCGTGCCCGGCTGATCCGGCCGAACATCATCAGGTTGAAGGTGCCCGGGTCGTAGTGGATCCGGACGTCGGTACGGGCGCCCGGCTCGGCGAACGAGATCACGCCCCGATGCAGCACCAGCCGGAGCGGAGCGGCGAACGCCGAACGGAACTCCACCACGATCGGTCGGTCGCTCGGTGGCCCTCCGCCGTCGAGCAGCCGGCCGTAGCCGTGTCGCACCACGCCGGCGAGGAAAAGCTCCAGGAACATGGCGGCCTCACGACCGGGCAGGCGCCACCGACGCCCGCTCGCCCGGGCGATGTCGTGGCCGTGGATCAGCAGCTCGTTGACCAGATGGGCGCAGAGCCCGGCGAGCGGCACCCGGGCCGCGCCGAGCCAGGGCACGGTGTCGTCGGGACTCCGGTCGGCGCACCAGGACAGGAGTTGCCCGACGTCGGCCCGCAGCCGGGCGAGCAGCACCGCCGGGTCGCGCTCGGTGAACTGCCGCAGCACCACGTCGTTGACGTCGGCCACGGTGTCGACGGTGACCTCGGGCAGTTGGCTGTCGAGGCCCGCGACCGGCAGCGGAGGACGCTCGGGATCCACCAGGCAGGCGTAGAGCCAGGCCAGCGAGACCACGTGGGCCAGCGTGTCGACCACCGACCAGTCGGCCGTGCAGCGGGTCTCGGGACGGCTGACGACCAGCAGATCGGCGAAGCGTTCCGTCTGCTCCGTCAGCGCCGCCCGCACCGCCTGCCACTGCTGGGGAGTGACCGTCGCCACCATGCGTCACCTTCCTGCCGTCGCGTGCAGACAGGCTACATCGGACGGTGACGGGCCGGTGACCCCACGAACTCAGCCGGCGCTGCGCTCCCAGTCCACGGTGGGCAGGCCGGCATCGGCCAGGGCCTTGTTGGCCGCACTGAACGGCCGGCTGCCGAGAAACCCGCGCGGGTTCATCGGGCTCGGGTGACCGGCCTCCAGGACCACGTGCCGGGGGTTGCCGACCAGCGCCGCCTTCTTGCGGGCGTACCCGCCCCAGAGCAGGAAGACCACCCGCTCGTCGCGGGCGTCGAGCGCGCGGATGGTGGCGTCGGTGAACTCCTCCCACCCTTTGTTCGCGTGCGAACCGGGGGTGGCCTGACGCACGGTGAGCACCGAGTTGAGCAGCAGCACCCCCTGCGCCGCCCAGCCACTCAGGTTGCCGTTCCGTGGCTTCGGCACGCCCAGGTCGTCACCGAGTTCCTTGAAGACGTTGCGCAGCGACGGTGGCACCGCCACCCCCTCACGCACGCTGAAGCTCAGCCCGTGCGCCTGCCCCGCCCGGTGGTAGGGATCCTGCCCGAGGATCAGCACCCGGCACTGCTGCGGCTCGCACAGCCGGTAGGCGGCGAAAAGGTCCTCCAGCGGCGGGAAGACGGTCTGCGTGGCGTACTCCCGGGCGACGAACTCGCCCAGCGCCGCGGTGCGGGCAGGGTCGAGGTGCGGGGTGAGCACGGCACGCCAGGCCTCCGGCAGCAGCGCCAGCAGGTCGAGGGCGGGGACGTCGGGCATCGGCAACCTTTCGCAGTCGGTTCACCATTTCCTACCAGTCGGCACCGACAGTTCATGCACCGCGCAGGGCGTCCAGGCGCCGCGCCCAGTCGCCGCCGACCGGCTCCACCTCCATCACCCGGGTGTCGTCCTCCCGCCGGTCGATCCGCACCCGCAGGTGGGCGTCGACCAACTGCTCGACCAGCCCCTCGCCCCACTCGACCACGGTCACCGAGTCGTCGACGGAGGCGTCCAGGTCGAGGTCGTCGATCTCGGCGCGCGGGTCGCTCGCGCCACCCAACCGGTACGCGTCGGCGTGCACCAACCCGACGCCACGGCCCCGGGCCGGGTCGGGTCGGTGCACCCGGGCGATCACGAAGGTCGGGGAGGTGATGTCGCCGAGCACGCCCAGCCCGGCGCCGAGACCCTGGGTGAGCGCGGTCTTGCCAGCCCCCAACGGGCCGGTGAGCAGGAGCAGGTCACCGGCGCGGAGCAGGCCGCCCAGCCGGCGGCCGAAGGCGTGCGTCTCCTCGACCGTCCGCAGCGTGACCACGAGATTCGCGCTCACGAAACCACCTCGGCTCGCGACTGCGGGGCTCGCAGACCCGGCTCACTCCTCGCGCTCACGAAACCACCTCGGCTCGCGACTGCGGGGCTCGCAGACCCGGCTCGATCACAGGACCCCCAGGAACTGGGCGAGGGCCGCGTTGACCTCGTCGGCGTGCTCCAGCATCACCACGTGCCCACTGTCCGGGATCTTCACGTACCGGGCGTGCGGCAGCCGGCGGACGATCTCGTCCGAGTGGACCACGGGGGTGATCATGTCCTTGTCCCCGACCACGACCAGCACCGGCGTGCCGCTGAGCGCGGCCAGCGCCGGGAAGCGCGAGTGGGCGGCCAGCGTACGTAGGTAGCGGGTCACCGTGTCGGCCGACGTCCGGGAGTTCATCCGCTCCACGTACGACACCAGGGCGGGGCTCGGCCGACGGCTGCCGAACCCGTACCTGCGGGTGAGCAGCCAGGCGACGTTGGACGTCGACTGGCGGGCCTTGTCGATCACCGTGCCGCCGTACCGGGTGGCGTTGCTCGCCATCTGGAGCACCGGCCCGCCGACCCGGCCCAGCAGGGCCGAAGCGGCCAGCCGGGTCTCGGCGAGTACGCCGCCGGAGGTGGCGATCAGCACCGTGCCGACCACCCGGTCGCCGAACAGCTCCGGGCACAGCTCGGCGAAGGCCATGATGGTCATTCCGCCCATCGAGTGGCCGACCAGCACCAGCGGCCCCTCCGGGACGGTCCGGTCGATCACCCGGCGCAGGGTGGCACCCAGCGCGGCGAGGTCGTACTCACCGCTTTCCAGCCGGCCCGAGCGGCCGTGCCCCGGCTGGTCGTACGCGACGATCCGGTGGTCGCCCCGCTCGGCGAGCATCTTGCGCTGGAAGTGGAACGTCCCCATGTCCAGGCAGAAGCCGTGCACCAGCACCACGGTGGGACGCCCCGGCACCGGCCGGGTCGGCTCCACCACCTCGACGTGGATGTCGGTGCCGTCGGGCAACTCCAGCCGGAAGGACTCGTCACAGGGCAGTTCACCGAAGGCCTCGTCGGCGTACCGGTCGGTGGGGTCGGCCTTGAGCCGGCGGACCAGCGCCCGCTCGGTGGCGACACCGGCGGCCAGGCCGGCGGCGGCGACGCCGACGGTGGCCAGCGCACCGGCGACCTTCCCGGCGGCGGTACGCGGCCGGGGTATCCGGAACCGGGAAGGGCCGGTCATGATGCCAGCTCTCCGTCGTAGACCCGGGGCACCCGGACCCCACCGAACCGCGTGACGATCTCGTAGTTGATGGTGCCCACCGCGTCGGCCCAGTCGTCGGCGGTGGGCTCGCCGTCCGCCCCGCTGCCGAAGAGGGTCGCCACGTCGCCGGCGGCCACCGGATCCGACCCGCAGTCCAGCACGAACTGGTCCATGCAGACCCGGCCCGAGATGGTGCGGCGCTTGCCGCCGAGCTGTACCGGCCCGACGTTGGAGGCGTGCCGGGGCACCCCGTCGGCGTAGCCGAGCGGCACCACCGCGAGGTTCGCCTCGTCGCCGGTGGTGTAGGTGTGGCCGTAGGAGACGCCGGTGCCGGCCGGCACCCGCTTGGTCAGCATCACCCGGGCCCGGGCGGTCATCGCCGGGCGCAGCCCGAACTGCTCCCCCGCGATCGGCGACAGCCCGTACACGGCGATCCCGGGACGGACCAGGTCGAAATGGGTGTCCGGCCGGGTCAGTGTGGCGGCCGAGTTGGCCAGGTGCCGGTAACGCGGACGCAGGCCGGCGCGCTCGACCATGGCCAGCCCCTCGTGGAAGATGGCCAACTGCCGGTCGGTGGTGGGGTGGCCGGGCGAGTCGGCGTACACGAAGTGGCTCCACACGCCGACCACCTCGACCAGGCCGTCGGCCTCGGCCCTCGCGGCGGCCGCCAGCAGGGCCGGCCAGTCGGCCACGGTCGCGCCGCCCCGGGACAACCCGGTGTCGATCTTCAGGTGCAGCCGGGCCGGGCGGTCCGCGCGGCGGCTCGCCTCGATCATCTCGTCGAGCTGGGGCAGGCTGGCCGCGGCCAGGTCGACCCCGGCCGCCACCCCCTCGTGCAGGGCCAGCCCGGGGTCGAGCAGCCAGGCCAGCACCGGTGCGGTGATCCCGGCCCGGCGCAGGGTGAGCGCCTCGTCGAGGGTGCAGACGCCGAGCCAGTCCGCCCCGGCGTCGAGCGCGGCGCGGGCGGACGGGACCATGCCGTGGCCGTACCCGTCGCCCTTCACCACCGCCATCACCTCGGCGCTGGTGCCGGCCCGGAGCCGGGCCACGTTGTCACGGATCGCGTCAAGATCGACGCGCACCTCGGCCTGCCACATACGCCCAGCCTACTTGCCCCTTGATCACCCCATCCGGTCCCGGTGGTCGGCCAGCCCCGGCTCACCCACCAGCGGCGCGATCACCGTACGCAGTGCGGCCACCACGTCGGGTGCGGTCACCGGCCCGCGGCGGGCCGCCTCCCGCCCGGCCAACCCGTGCAGGTACGCGGCGCACGCCGCGGCCCGTTCCGGGGCCAGCCCGGCGGCCAGCAGCGACCCGAGCAGCCCGGCCAGCACGTCGCCGGTGCCCCCGGTGGCCAGCGTCGGGCTCCCGCTCGGGTTGACGTACGCCCGGCCGTCCGGCGTGCCGATCACCGTCCGGTCCCCCTTGAGCAGGACCGTGGCGTTCATCCAGGCGGCCAGCCGCAGCGTACCGGCGACCCGGTCGGCACCCGGTTCCTCGCCGCAGAGCCGGGTGAACTCCCGGTCGTGCGGGGTGACCACGATCGGGGCGTCCCGGTTGCGCAGCCGGTCGGCGAGCGAGCCGTCCACCAGCAGGGTCAGCGCGTCCGCGTCCAGCACCACCGGCACCGGGGCGGCCAGCACCGCCCGCAACTCGGCCGTCGCCTCCTCGCCGGTGCCGAGCCCGGAGCCGCACACCCAGGCCTGCACCCGGCCGGCGTCGGCGACCCGGTCGGTGGCGATCACCGACGGGTGCTGGCGGACCACCTCGTCCCGGGCTCCGCCGGCGTACCGGACCAGGCCGGTCGGGCCGGCCAGCGCGCCGCCGACCGACAGCACCGCCGCCCCCGGATACGTCCGCGACCCGGTGGCCAGCCCGACCACCCCTCGGGTGTACTTCTCCGAGGCCGGACCGAGCCGCGGCCACCACCCGGCCACGTCCGACCACTCGGTGACCCGCAGCGCGGGGGTGCCGCGCAGCCACGGCCCGAGCCCGATGTCGACCAGCTCGACCTGCCCGGCCAGCGGAGCCGCCGGGCCGATCACCAGGGCCGGCTTCAGCGCGCCGAAGGCCACCGTGACGTCGGCGCGTACCGCGGCAGGGCGGCCCGACGCGGACAGCGGCACACCCCCGGTGTCGACGGCGACGCCGCTCGGCACGTCCACCGCCACCACGGTGGCCCGGCCGCCGTCGCGCCCCCGGTGCCGCACCAGACTCGCCGCCAACTGCTCGGCGGTCTCCCGCAGCCCGCCGCTGCCGCCGATGCCGACGATGCCGTCGAGCACCAGGTCGACGATGGCCGGCGGCCGGTCGACGAGTCGGCCACCGGCGGCGCGCAGCGCGGCGAGCCCCGCGGCGTGCGCCCGACCCGGGTTGAGCAGCAACGCCGACACGGCGGCACCGCGCCGGGCCAGGTGGGCACCGGCGTACAGGGTGTCGCCGCCGTTGTCGCCGGTGCCGACGAGCAGCAGCACCCGGCCGCCGTACACCCCACCTCGGTCGGCGAGCAGCAGGGCGCAGCGGCGGGCCAGACCGGCGGCGGCCCGCGCCATCAGCGTCCCGGGCGGGAGCGTCGCCATCAGGCCCGCCTCCGCCGCGCGTACGTCCGCGACCCGCCACACCGGTTTCATGCCACCCGCGTCCCCTCGTCGTCTGCCGGCAGGCCGGACGGCCCGCCCGGACGTTCAGCGTTCCGCGACCACCATCGCCGAGGCGATCCCACCGTCGTGGGACAGCGACAGGTGCCAGCGGTTGATCCCGCGCTCGGTGGCGGCGGCGGCGACCGTGCCGGAGACGGTCAACCATGGCCGGCCGTCCGGGTCCGGCACGATCTCGCAGTCGTGCCAGCTCAATCCGGCCGGGGCGCCCAGCGCCTTGGCCACCGCCTCCTTCGCGGCGAACCGCGCGGCCATCGACTCGGGTGAGCGCGGATTGCCGGAGCCGGTGTAACGCTCCGCCTCGGTGAAGAGCCGGTCGGCGAGCAACGGTGTGCGGGCCAGGGCTCGGGCGAACCGGTCCACCAGCACGACGTCGATGCCGACCGCGACGATCACGGAACCACCCTACCGGTGGCGCGGGCGGCAGATTAGCCGCCGGCCGCGCGCTGGGCAATGCCTGTGGAAAACCCGAGGGTACGACCATCGCCGGCTGTCCACAGCCGCTACCGGCCACCTGGTCGCGCCGCCTAGCGTCCCTTCCGGTCGGGCTGGTCGGGACGGGGAGGCGGGTGGCGTGGAGCCGTTGGAGGTACGACCGGAGGTGCTGCGCCAGGTGGCCGGCGGGCTCGCCGACGAGGCGTACGCGCTGGCACATCGGCTCGCCGAAGCGCCGGGGCTGACCGTGGCCGCACCACAGTGGCGGGCCGCCGCCGCCCTGGCCCGCCTGGAGTCGGCCGTACACACCTGGCAGGGGTCGCTCGCCGCGCGGGTGGCCGCGGCGGCCGACGCCCTGCGTGCCGCCGCCGAGGCGTACCAGGCGGCGGACGACCGGGCCGCCGACCGGCTCACCACGCTGCCCCGATGACCGGGTACGCGCAGCTGTGGCGGGCCGCCCCGAGCCAGTGGGCCGACGCCGCGGCGGCCTGGGGCGGGCTGACCGGCCCGGTGCGGCGGCGCTGCCAGGGGCTCGCCGACCGGGCGGGCCGGCTGCGCACCGGGTGGTCGGGCGGAGCCGCCGCAGCGGCCGGCGATCGGCTCGCCGGCCTGCGCAACGAGTTGGCCGACGTGCTGCCGGCGCTCGTCGAGACCGACCAGGTGCTCGCCGAGTTCGCCGCCCGGCTACGCACGGCGAAGGCACGGCTGGCCGAGGCGGTGGCGCTGGCGGACCGCACCGGCGTGCAGATCGACCGGCACGGCGTGGCCAGCGCCGGCCCACCATCGCTCCCGGCGCGGCGGTGGGTCGGGCCGGAGGCGGGGGTCTTCCGGGCCGAGCCGACGGTGGCCGGGGCGGCGGACGTGGCGCGGGTGGCGGCGATCCTGCGCGACGCGCTCGCGCTGGCCGACGCCGCCGACCGGGAGGCAACCGGCCGCCTCGACGAGCTGGCCACGGCGGCGCGTACCGGCTGGGTCGCGTCACCGGCCGCCGGGTGGCCGGCGGCCGGGTCCGCTCCGGCCCTGGTCCGGGCCTGGTGGGCGGGGCTGAGCCCGGCCCAGCGTCGGTGGCTGGTGCGGCACGAGCCGGCCCGGGTGGGCCGCCTCGACGGGGTGCCGGCCGCCGCCCGGGACCAGGCCAACCGGCTGCTGCTCGCCGACCGTCGCGACGCGCTGGCGGCCGCCCACCGGCAGCTGTCAGCCGGCGAACCCGGCGACCGGGCCGGGTTACGCCGGGTCGAGGCGGCGCTGTCCGGCCTGGACGGGCTGGCCGGGCGGCTGGCGGCGGGGCCGCCGCGGGCGTACCTGCTCGGGTTCGACGAGCGCGCCGACGGGCGGGCGGTGGTCGCGTTGGGCAACCCGGACCGGTCGGCGCAGGTGCTGACGTACGTGCCGGGAATGACCACCGACCTCGCTGACGTACCCGGGGAGCTGAGCCGCGCCGGCCGGGTGCTCGCCCGGTGCGCCGGCATCGCCCCCGGCACGGAGACCGCGGCGCTGCTCTGGCTGGACTACGACGCACCGGATTTCCTGCCCGAGGCGTCCTCGCCGGCCCAGGCCCGGGATGCCGGTCCGGCGCTGCACCGGTTCCAGGAGGGGCTGCGCGCCACCCACGAGGGGCCGCCGGCCCGGCTGACCGTGCTCGGGCACAGCTACGGCTCGGTGGTGGTGGGTGGTACGGCCCGCGACCACGGGCTGGCCGCCGACGCCCTGGTCTTCGTCGGTTCCCCGGGCGTCGGGGTGGACCGGGCCGAGGCGCTGCGTCTGCCGCCGGAGCGGGTCTGGGCCAGTACCGCCCCGGACGACGTGATCCGGCTGGTGGAGCCGCCGGGGCAGCTGGCCGCCCGGGCGGCGCTCGCCACGTCACCGCTGGCAACCGCCGTCTCGCTGCTGCGGCCCGACGACCACCGGCTGTGGTTCGGCCACGACCCGGCCGACCCGGGCTTCGGCGGTCGCACCTTCGCCAGCGCCCGTGCCGGGCACGCCGGCTACTGGGAACCGGACAATCCGGCGCTGGACGGCATGGCACGGATCGTGCTCGGCCGTCCGGTGCCCGCCCCGGGCGGATGACCGCCCGAGGGCTGGCAGGGCGTCCGGGCCGGCTACTCGACGGTGACCGACTTCGCCAGGTTGCGCGGCTGGTCCACGTCGTGGCCCCGGGCCGCCGCGATCTCGGCGGCGAGCACCTGCAGCGGCACGGTGGTCACCAGCGGGGCGAGCAGCGTCGGCGTACGCGGCACGTAGATCAGGTGGTCGGCGTAGCGGACGACCGCCTCGTCGCCCTCCTCCGCGATCACGATGGTCCGGGCGCCCCGGGCGCGGACCTCCTGGATGTTGGAGACGACCTTGTCGTGCAGCATGCCCCGGCCCACCGGAGACGGCACCACGCAGATCACCGGGGTGCCCTCGTCGATCAGCGAGATCGGGCCGTGCTTCAGCTCGCCGGCGGCGAAGCCCTCGGCGTGCATGTACGCCAGTTCCTTGAGCTTCAGGGCACCCTCCAGCGCCACCGGGTAGCCCACGTGCCGGCCGATGAACAGCACGGTCGGCTCGGACTTCAGCTCCCTGCCCAGCTCCCGCACCGGCTCGATCCGGTCCAGCAGCTCGCGCAGCTTGCCCGGCATCTCCTGAAGCTGGGCGACGACGGCCCCGACCTCGTCGGCGAACTTGATGCCGCGCACCTGGGCCAGGTGCAGGCCGATCAGGTAGCAGGCGACCACCTGGGTGAGGAACGCCTTGGTCGAGGCGACGGCGATCTCCGGCCCACCGTGGGTGTAGAGGACCGCGTCGGACTCGCGCGGGATGGTGGAGCCGTTGGTGTTGCAGATCGCCAGCACCCGAGCCTTCTGCTCCTTGGCGTGGCGCAGCGCCATCAGGGTGTCCATCGTCTCGCCGGACTGCGAGATCACCACGATCAGGGTGGACCGGTCGAGGACCGGGTCGCGGTAGCGGAACTCGCTGGCCAGCTCGACCTCGCAGGGGATGCGGGTCCAGTGCTCGATGGCGTACTTGGCGACCAGGCCGGCGTGGTAGGAGGTGCCGCACGCCACGATGAAGATCTTGTCGACGTCGCGCAGATCCTGGTCGCTGAGACGGACCTCGTCGAGGGCGATCTCGCCGCTGTCGGTGAGCCGGCCGAGCAGCGTGTCGGCGATCGCCTGCGGCTGCTCCTCGATCTCCTTGAGCATGAACCAGTCGTAGCCGCCCTTCTCGGCGGCGGAGGAGTCCCAGTCGATGTGGAAGTCCTTGCCGGCGGCGGGCTGGCCGTCGAAGTCGGTGATCTCGATGCTGTCGCCGGTGATCAGGACGATCTGGTCCTGGCCCAGCTCGACCGCGTCCCGGGTGTGCTCGATGAACGCGGCCACGTCGCTGGCCAGGTAGTTCTCGCCGTCGCCCCGGCCGACCACCAGCGGCGAGTTGCGCCGGGCGCCGACCACCGCGCCGGGGATGCCGGCGTCGACGGCGAGCAACGTGAACGCGCCCTCCAGCCGCTGGCAGACCACCCGCATGGCGGAGGCCAGCAGCTGCGGGCTGTCGACCTCGCCGGCGGCGCGCAGGTCAGCCAGCGCTTTGGCGAGCAGGTGGGCGGCGCACTCGGTGTCGGTGTCGCTGGTGAAGGTGACGCCGTCGGCCTCGAGCTCGGCGCGGAGCTTCGCGAAGTTCTCGATGATGCCGTTGTGGATCACCGCGACCCGACCGTCGGGCGACTGGTGCGGGTGGGCGTTGCGGTCGGTCGGGCCGCCGTGGGTGGCCCAGCGGGTGTGGCCGATGCCGGTGGTGCCGTCGCCGATGCCGATCGGGCTCGCGGCGCAGCCCTCGGGGTCGTCGGCGGCCCGCTCGGAGAGGACCTTCTCCAGGTTGGCCAGCTTGCCGGCCTTCTTCTCGGTCAGCAGCTCGTCGTCGCAGACGATCGCCACGCCGGCCGAGTCGTAGCCGCGGTACTCCAGCCGCCGCAGACCGTCGAGGACGATGCCGAGCGCCGGCCGGGAGCCGGCGTAACCCACGATTCCACACATGGTCCGCAGCCTAACCCAGTTTCGCTCATCTCGCGTGCGCGGAAGTCGGGTAAACAATCACTGAATTTGAGCGATCGGCCGACGGCGAGCCTCACTCGGGCAGACATCCGCGCGGTTCGTCCCGGAGTCGGCGGGCGCATCGGGGTTGCGGGCCCGCTGTGGGTACGACAGATTCTCGGCAGACCCGGCC
>NZ_SMJY01000131.1:0-17313 GCF_004348355.1 Micromonospora sp. KC721
TTCCTGGGGAGGCGGGCGGGATGGTGCGACTCAGACCGGCTGGTGGGCGGCGAGCGGTCGCTCGACGCGACTGTCGGTGCGCGGCCGGCAGTTGCGGCTGCGGGCAGCGGCCGAGGCCGCGACCGGCACCGGGGACCGCGACGGCACCAGGACCGGGGTCGACCCCGGGGTCACGGCCACGGTAGCGGTCGGCACCGGAACCGAGGTCGCGGCCGGCGCGGCGGCCGGGGTCGGGGCGTGGGAACGGACCGGGCGGTGCCGCCACAGCCAGGCGACGTCCCGGCCGAACGACTCCAGCAGCGTCGCCGTCAGGGCGGCCAGCAACAGCATGGTCACCAGGTGAGGCAGCACGTCCGCGGTCGCGGTCAGCAGCAGGACACCCGCCGCCGCGGCGACCACCTTGCGCCAGTAGCGCGGCGGCAGCGTACCCCGCATCCAGGGCAGCACCCAGCTCGCGGCGACGAAGGCGTACCGCGCCCCGCCGATCACCAACACCCAGGGCCCCACCACCGGTGCCACGTGCACGCTGAGCATCAGGACCAGGAACGAGTCGATCTCCATGTCGAAGCGCGCGCCGAGCGCGCTGGTGGAGCCGGTACGTCGGGCCACCCAGCCGTCCACCGCGTCCAGGGCCAGCGCCACCGCGGTCATCGGCACCAGCACCGCCAGCGGGACGGGCGAGCCGTCGACGGCGTCGACCAGCAGCGCGGTCACCCCGCCCACCAGCACCGCCCGGGCCAGCGTCACCCGGTCCGCCGGGCCGAGCCGGTCGGTGCGGTGACGACGCAGGCCACGGGTCAGCACGACGCAGAGCCCGATGCCGTACCCGACGCCGGCCAGCCACCCGACGGCGTCCAGCCCGACGGTCGCGGCCAGCACGACCAACAGGACGATCTGGGCGGTCAGTCCGATCACCGGACCGGTTCGAACCCTGGACACGCTGCCTCCGTGTTTATGATCGACGACCTCGACAGACCAGTACGCAGCGAACGGCCGAACGGTTCGGTTTCGCAGCCAGATTGGAGACGACCGCGTGATCCGCGATGCCCGTGCGTTCTGGCTGGGCGCCCCCGGAGCAGGGGAGATCCGGTCGGTGACGCTACCGGAGCCCGGTCCGGAGGACGTGCTGGTGCGCAGCGTGTTCTCCGGCGTCAGCCGAGGCACCGAGACGCTGGTGTTCACCGGCGCGGTGCCCGAGAGCCAGTACGCGGCGATGCGCGCCCCGTTCCAGGAAGGTGACTTCCCCGCCCCGGTCAAGTACGGCTACCTCAACGTCGGCGTGGTCGAGCACGGCCCGGCCGACCTGCTCGGACGGACCGTGTTCTGCCTCTACCCGCACCAGACCGCGTACGTGGTGCCGGCCTCGGCGGTGACGCCGGTGCCCGACGGGGTGCCGGCGGCCCGGGCGGTGCTGGCCGGCACCGTGGAGACCGCGGTCAACGCGCTCTGGGACGCCACCCCGATGGTCGGTGACCGGGTCAGCGTGGTCGGCGGCGGGATGGTCGGCTGCGCCGTCGCCGCGCTGCTCGCCCGCTTTCCCGGCGTCCGGGTCGAGCTGGTCGACGCCGACCCGGCGCGGGCCGCCGTGGCTGACGCGCTCGGCGTCGGGTTCGCCGCACCGGACGACGCCACCGGCGGGCGGGACCTGGTGGTGCACGCCAGCGCCACCGACGCCGGGTTGCAGCGGTCGCTGGACCTGCTCGCCCCGGAGGGCACCGTGGTCGAGCTGAGCTGGTACGGCGACCGGCCGGTGCGGCTGGCGCTGGGCGGGGCGTTCCACTCCGGCCGGTTGACGATCCGCAGCAGCCAGGTCGGTACGGTGTCACCGAACCGGGCCCGGCGCAGCTACGCGCAGCGGCTGGCGCTGGCCCTGGAGCTGCTCGCCGACCCGGCGTTCGACGTACTGCTGACCGGCCGGTCACCGTTCACCGATCTGCCCGACGTGCTCGACCGACTCGCCGCGGGGAGCCTCCCCGCGCTCTGCCACCTCATCACCTACGACGGGAAGTGACCGTGTTCAGCGTCACCGTACGGGACCACATCATGATCGCCCACAGTTTTCGGGGGGAGGTCTTCGGGCCGGCCCAGAAGCTGCACGGGGCCACCTTCGTGGTGGACGCCACGTTCCGCCGCGCCGAACTCGACGGCGACGGCATCGTGGTCGACATCGGCCTGGCCACCACCGAACTGAAGGCCGTCCTGGCCGAGCTGAACTACCGCAACCTGGACGACGAGCCGGCCTTCGCCGGGGTCAACACCACCACCGAGGTGCTCTGCCGGACCATCGCCGACCGGCTGGCCGACCGGGTGCAGGCCGGCGGGTTGGGCGAGGGTGCCCGCGCGCTGGCCGGGATCACCGTCACGTTGCACGAGTCCCACGTGGCCTGGGCGAGCTACCAGCGGTCGCTGTAGCCCGTGTCGGTGGTGCACGTCGTCCTCCCCGGCGACATCGACGACCCGGCGACCCCCAGCGGCGGCAACCACTACGACCGTCGGATCTGCGCCGGACTGGTACGGCTGGGCTGGACGGTTCAGGAACACGGCGTACCCGGTGACTGGCCGCACCCCGACGGCCCGGCACGGGCCGGGCTGGCCGGGCTGCTCGCGGACCTGCCCGACGGCACGCCGGTGCTGCTGGACGGCCTGGTCGCCTCGGTGGTGCCGGAGCTCCTCACACCGCACGCCGGCCGGCTACGGCTGGTCGTGCTGGTGCACATGCCACTGGAAAACGAGACCGAGGCCGCGGCGCTGACCTGCGCAGCCGCAGTGATCACCACCAGCGGGTGGACCCGGGACCGGCTGCGGCAGCGGTACCGGCTCGCCCCGGACCGGGTACACGTGGCCGCCCCCGGCGTCGAGCCGGCCCCGGTCTGCACCGGCACGGCCGCCGGCAGCCGGCTGCTCTGCGTCGCGGCGGTCGTCCCGCACAAGGGGCACGACGTGCTGGTGGACGCCCTCGCCGAGCTGGCCGGACGACCGTGGACACTGGACTGCGTCGGCGCGCTCACCCGCGACCCGCAGTACGTGGCGGGGCTGCGCCGGCAGGTCACCGACCGGGAACTGACCGGGCGGGTACGGTGGGTCGGCCCCCGGGTCGGCGCCGACCTGGCCACCGCGTACGCCGACGCCGACCTGCTGGTCCTCGCCTCGCGCGGCGAGACGTACGGGATGGTCGTGACCGAGGCCCTGGCCCGCGGCCTGCCGGTGCTCGCCACCACGGTCGGCGGGGTGCCGGAGGCGCTCGGCCGGGCTCCCGACGGCGACCGGCCCGGCCTGCTGGTCGGCCCGGACGACCCGGCCGCCCTGGCCGACGCGCTGCGCCACTGGCTGGACGACCCCGCACTGCGGCACCGGCTGCGCCGCGCCGCACGTGCCCGGCGGGCCACCCTGGCCGACTGGCCGGCCACCTCGACCCTGATCGCCCACGTCCTGGACGGAGTACGGGTATGACCCTGCTTGCCACCGAGCCCTTCGCCGACTGGCTCGCCCTGCGGGAGCAGGCCGACGCCGACGCCCGCGCCGACGACCTCGTCGACCGGCTCCGGCCCCGGCTGGCCACCGACCGGCCGCTGGTCGTGCACGACCTCGGCTGCGGCACCGGCTCGATGGCCCGCTGGTTGGCCCCCCGGCTGCCCGGCCCGCAGCACTGGATCCTGTACGACCGGGACCCCGGCCTGCTCGACCGGGCACGTGCCCACCCGCCCGTGGCGGCCGGCGGCGGCCCGGTCTCCCTGGAGACCCGGCAGACCGACATCACCCGGCTGACCGCCACCGACCTCGCCGGGGCGGGTCTGGTCACCGCGTCGGCGCTGCTGGACATGCTGACCGCCGAGGAGATCGACCGGATCGTCGCCGCCTGCGCCGGCACCGGCCGCCCGGCACTGTTCGCCCTCTCCGTCGTCGGGCGGGTGACCCTCGACCCGGCCGACCCGCTGGACGTCGAGGTCGCCACCGCGTTCGACGACCACCAGCGCCGTACCGTCGACGGCCGGACCCTGCTGGGGCCGGACGCCGCCGCGGCGGCCGTCGCCGCGTTCGCCCGGCACGGCGTTCCCACCACCGTGCGGTCCACGCCGTGGCGGCTCGGGCCGGCGCAGGCCGCGTTGACCGCGGAGTGGTTCACCGGCTGGTTGGCCGCCGCCGTCGAGCAACGCCCGGACCTCGCCGAGCGGACCACCGGATACGCCCACCGCCGGCTCACCGCGGCCGCCGCGGGTGAACTGACCGTCACCGTCGGGCACGACGACCTGCTCGCCGGGATGGAATGAACCGCTGGGCCACCCGGTACGTGCAACAAGGTGACGATCTTCCGAGGAGGCTCCGCGTGTCACACGCTGCCGGCGACCCACCCCCCGCGCCCGCCCGTTCCGTCTGGCCGTGGGTGAGCAACGTCGGCGGGGTGGCGCTCGTGGCGGGACTGTTGTGGTGGCTGGGCACCGGCCCGGCGCTGGCCGCGCTGCGCCGCATCGACGCCGCGGCCCTGGTGGCGGCGCTGCTGCTCGGCGCTGTGGCCACGGTCAGCTGCGCCTGGCGGTGGCGGCTGGTCGCCGAAGGGCTGGGCGTGCGGCTGCCGCTGGGCACCGCCGTCGCCCACTGCTACCGGTCGGTGTTCCTCAACGCCACCCTGCCCGGCGGGGTGCTCGGCGACGTGCACCGGGCGGTGCGGCACGGCCGGGACGCCGGCGACGTCGGGCGGGCCGTACGCGCCGTGGTCTGGGAGCGGGGCGCCGGCCAGGTGATCCAGGTGGTGTTCGCGGTACTGCTGCTGCTGGCGCTGCCCTCGCCGGTACGGCCGTACCTGCCGGCCACCGTGGCGGTGGCGGTGGCCGTCGCGTTGGGCCTGGTCCTGCTGGTCCGGGTGCTGCCCCGGTCCGGCCCGTCGCGTCGGGCCCGCGCGGTGCGCGCCGCCGTGGCCGACGTCCGCGCGGGTCTGCTCGGCCGCCGCACCGCGCCGGGCGTGCTGCTGGCCTCGGTGGTGGCGGTCGGCTGCCACCTGGCCACCTTCGTGCTCGCGGCCCGGGTCGCCGGGGCCACCGCGCCGCTGGCCGACCTGCTGCCGTTGACCCTGCTGGCGCTGCTGGCCATGGCGCTGCCGGCCAACATGGCCGGCTTCGGTCCCCGGGAGGGCATGGCCGCGTGGGCGTTCGGCGCGGCCGGACTCGGTGCCGCCCAGGGAGTCTCGACCGCCCTGGTGTACGGGGCCCTGGTGCTGGTCGCCGCCCTTCCCGGCGCCGCCGTGCTGCTGCCGCGGCGTGGACGGTTCCAATTCCGGGTACGGTCCACGGCTCGTACGGTGAACCAGGCTGGTTCTGCCGCGCTACCCGCTACCGGGCTGGCCGGTAGCCTCTGACGGAGGAGACACATGTTCGAAGCACTGCCGGTCGCGACGGTTCGCACGCAGGTCACGGTTCCCCTCCGCTTCCCCGACGGGTACACCACCACGGCCCGGGTGTTCTCGTTCGACGGGCTGGTGGACGGGCGGGAACACCTGGCGTTCGGGCTGGGCGACTGGGCGGGCGCGTTGCGGCGGTATCCCTCCGGTGGGCCCGCGCCTCTGGTCCGCCCGCACAGCGAGTGCCTCACCGGGGACGTCTTCGGCAGCCAGCGCTGCGACTGCGGTCCGCAGTTGCGCGAGGCGGTGGAACGCATCACCGACGCCGGCGGATTCCTGCTCTACCTGCGGCAGGAGGGCCGGGGCATCGGCCTGTACCCGAAGTTGGACGCGTACGCCCTGCAGGACGCCGGCCTCGACACCTACGAGGCGAACCGGGCGCTCGGGCACGGCGAGGACGAGCGCGACTACCGGGCCGCCGCGCAGATGCTCGCGGTGCTGGGGGTGGAGCAGTTGGCCCTGCTCAGCAGCAACCCGGAGAAGGCCGAGCAGCTCGGCCGGCTCGGGGTGACGGTGACCGAGATGGTGCCCACCGGGGTGTTCCTCTCCCCCGCCAACGCCGACTACCTGGCGGCGAAGGCGAGCCGGGCGGCCACCCGGGTCGCCGACGCGCCCGCGCTGAACTGACATGGCGCAGGTGCCCACCGGCCCGACGGGCCGCGGGTCGCCCCGGCGGCCGTACGTGCTGCTCAGTTGCGCCACGTCGATCGACGGTTACATCGACGATGCCACCGAGCAGCGACTGATGCTCTCCAACGACGAGGACCTCGCCCGCATCGACGCGGTCCGGGCCGGTTGCGACGCCATCCTGGTCGGCGCCGGCACCGTCCGCCGCGACGATCCGCGCCTGGTGGTCCGCACCGAGCGGCTGCGCCGGGAACGGGTGGCCCGCGGGTTGCCGCCATCGCCGGCGAAGGTCACCCTGACCGCCCGGGGTGACCTCGACCCCCGGGCCCGGTTCTTCACCGTCGGCGACGCGGCCAAGCTGGTCTACTGCGCCTCCCCGGCGGTGGAGAAGGCCACCGAGTCGCTGGACGGCCTGGCCACGGTGGTGGACGCCGGCGACCCGGTGGACCACGACCGGCTCCTGGCGGACCTGGCCGCGCGGGGCATCGGGCGGCTGATGGTCGAGGGCGGCGGGACGGTGCACGCGCAGTTCCTCACCGCCGGGCTCGCCGACGAGTTGCACCTGGTGGTCGCCCCGTTCTTCGTGGGCGACCGGCGGGCGCCCCGGTTCGTCGCCGACGGCCGTTTCCCCTGGCATCCCGGCCGGCGGGCCAGGGTCGCCGAGGTACGCCAGATCGGTGACGTGGTGCTGACGCGGTACGCGCTGTCGCCGCGGTGCGTCGACTGGTGAGCCGCGACATGCTGTCGTCGTTGAACCACCAGGCGTGGCCGTCCGTACCATTCCACGCGGCCGACCGCCGGCCCACCACGTTCCACGGTGGCGTCGGCGAGCCGCGTCGGACGAGACGTTGCGACGGTTACCGGAGGTCAGGGTGTTCACGGAGGGGGACGATCAGCAGGTGACGGCCTGGGCCCTGGCGGCCGGCCGGGGCGACCAGCGGGCGCTGGCCGCGTTCGTCCGGGCCACGCAGGCGCAGACCTGGCGCTTCCTGCGCCACCTGCTCGCCTCGGCCGACACCGACGACCTGGTCCAGGAGACCTACCTGCGGGCGATGCGCTCCCTGCCCCGGTTCGCCGGCCGGTCCTCCGCCCGCACCTGGCTGTTCAGCATCGCCCGCCGGGTCGCC
The DNA here is from genome assembly GCF_004348355.1 of Micromonospora sp. KC721. Classification (NCBI taxonomy): domain Bacteria; kingdom Bacillati; phylum Actinomycetota; class Actinomycetes; order Micromonosporales; family Micromonosporaceae; genus Micromonospora; species Micromonospora sp. KC721. The sequence goes on from NZ_SMJY01000131.1 coordinate 7,147, forward strand.
GCCGACCACCTGCGTGCCCTGCGCGCCCGGCCCGAGGTGACCGGCCTGGACGGCCGGGAGCCGCCGGCGGACGGGCGGTTCGAGAACGGGGTCGTCCTCGACCAGCTCCTGTGGGAGCTTCCGGTGGACCGGCGGGAGGCCTTCATCGCCACCCAGGTCCTCGGGCTGTCGTACGCCGAGGCGGCCGAGGTGTGCGGCTGCCCGGTCGGAACCATCCGGTCCCGGGTGGCGCGGGCCCGGGAGGATCTGGTGGCGGCCGTCGAGGGGCGGTCCGGATGGCGCGCGGGGCGCGTCGGGTGACGGCGGGACGGATCCGGTGAACGACCTGCGGTACCTGCGCTGCGAGGGGTGGCGCGAGATCCTCTCGGCGCACCTGGACGCAGAGGCCAGCGCCGAGGAGGCGGGGGCGGCGCAGCGGCACCTCGACGCCTGCCTGGAGTGCCGGGGCTGGCTGGAGGCGGCCGCCGTGGTCAACCGGCGGATCCGTACCCAGGTGGTGACCGGCCTGCCGGACCTGACCGACGCCATCCTCGCCGCCGCGCCGCCGCCGGGGCTGCGGCGCACGTGGCGGGTCCGGCTGGTGGCCGGTGCGCGGCTGGTGCTCGGGGTGCTCGGCGCGGGTCAGCTCGTGCTCGGCCTCGCGCAGGTCGGCCGGGCAGCGGTCACCGACCAGCTGCACCCCGCCGGGCAGCACCTGTGGCACGAGGCGGCCGCGTGGAACGTGGCCGTCGGGGCGGGTTTCCTCTTCGTGGCGGTGCGCCGCAGCCCGCCGGCGGGTCTGCTGCCGACCCTGAGCGTGTTCGTCGCCACCCTGGTGCTGCTGTCGGTCAACGACCTCGTCACCGCCCGGGTGGACCTGTCGCGGCTGGTCAGCCACGTGTTCCTGGTCGCCGGCTACGTGGTCACGGTGCTGCTGTCCCGGCCGGCGCTGCGTTCGGGCTGGCCGCCGCCGGGCAGCGGACGCCCGGGGTGGGCGCGGTGGCGGTTGCGGCCCGACGACACCGACCAGCCGCCGGTGGGGCCGGTGCCGGCGCAGCCGTACGGGGCGCACGCCGCCAACCACTGGGCCGCCTGAGTCACAAGCCCGTCGCACGCCCGGCACTGCTGGGCCGAGTCGTGCCGGCGGACGTAAGCGGACCGCAAGGATCACGCCCACCGCTGCCGGTCCGGTACGCCGCTACGCTGGGCGCACGACGGGGAGGTGCGGGTTGAGCCAACGGGTGCTGGTCGTCGACGACGACCGTACCGTCGCCGATGTGGTCTGCCGATACCTGCGGCACGCCGGCTACCGGGTGGAGCACGTCTCCGACGGCCCGGCCGCCCTGGCGGCGGTCGCCGAGACGCCGCCGCAGCTGGTCGTCCTCGACGTGATGCTGCCCGGCCTGGACGGGCTGGAGGTCTGCCGGCGGCTGCGGCAGCGGCCGGACGGCATACCCATCGTGATGTTGACCGCGCGCGGTGACGAGGCGGACCGGATCCTGGGCCTGCAACTGGGCGCGGACGACTACCTGGGCAAGCCGTTCTCCCCCCGGGAACTGGTGCTGCGGGTCCGCTCGGTGCTGCGCCGGGCCGGCGGCGAGCCGGCCGGGGCCGCACCGGAGGTGCTCTGCGACGGTGGCCTCGTCGTGGAGACCGGTCCCCGGGTGGCCCGGCTGCACGGTCAGGAACTGTCCCTGACGCTGCGCGAGTTCGACCTGCTGGCCCACCTGATGCGGCACCCGGCCCGGGCGTTCCGCCGCGCCGAGCTGCTGGAACGGGTGTGGGGGTGGCAGTTCGGCGACCAGTCCACGGTGACCGTGCACGTACGCCGGCTGCGGGAGAAGGTCGAGGCGGACCCGGCAGATCCTCGGCGGATCGTCACGGTGTGGGGCGTCGGCTACCGGTACGAGCCGGCCGATGACTGATCTGATCCTGATCTTCGGTGCGGCGCTGACGGCCGCCTGCGTCGTCGGGATGCTCGGGGCCGGCGCGCTGCGGCTGCTGCGGGGCCGGTCGATCACCGTGCACATCACGGTGCTGCTGGCGATGACGGTCGGTGCGGTGGTGGCCGGGGTGGCGGTGGTCGCCGAGGCGATGTTCCTCTCCCCGCACGACCTGGAGGTCGTGCTGATCACCGTGTCGGCGGGCGCGGTGGTGAGCCTCGGCGTCGGGTGGCTGTTCGGGCGGCGGCTCGCCGCGGCGGCGGTCTGGGCCGACCAGGCTCGGGAACGGGAACGGCGAATCGAGAAGGGCCGCCGTGACCTGGTCGCCTGGGTGTCGCACGACCTGCGGACGCCGCTGGCCGGGTTGCGGGCGATGGCCGAGGCCCTGGAGGACCGGGTGGTCGCCGACCCGGAGACGGTCGACGAGTACCACCGCCGTATCCGGGTGGAGACCGACCGGATGACCCGCCTGGTGGACGATTTGTTCGAGCTGTCCCGGATCAACGCGGGGGCGCTGCGGCTGTCGCTGTCGACCGTGCCGCTGGGCGACGTGGTCTCCGACGCCCTCGCCGGCACCGCGCCGCTGGCCGCGGCCCGGCGGATCCGGCTGGTCGCCGCCGACTCCGGCTGGCCCGCGGTGACCGCGAGCGAGCCGGAACTGACCCGGGTGGTGGGCAACCTGCTGCTCAACGCGGTCCGCTACACGCCGCCGCACGGGACCGTCCGGGTCGACGCCGGCCGCGACGGCGAGGACGCCTGGCTGGCGGTCGCGGACACCTGCGGCGGCATTCCCGAAGCCGACCTGCCGCGGGTGTTCGACGTGGCGTTCCGGGGCGAACCGGCCCGCACCCCACGTTCGGGCAACGGCGGCATCGAGGGTTCCGGTGGGCTGGGCCTGGCCATCGTGCGCGGGCTGGTCGAGGCGCACGGGGGCCGGGTGTCCGTGCGGAACGTCGCCGGCGGATGCCGTTTCGTGGTCCGGCTGCCGCTGGCCCCGGTGAGCGTGCCCGCCGGTCGGGCGACCGGCCCCGCGGCGGGTGGCCGCCACCGCTGACCCGGGTCCGGGCACCGGCCCCCGGCTTCGGTCAGGCGGGTTCCGGCGGGGTGGCCGTGCTGCGCGCACGGCCTGTGCCGGCCGAGGTCTGGCGGGCCCGGCGCAGCGGCCGGGGCGTACGCCGGTCTCTCCGCCTCCTCCGTCGTCGCCGCTACGCGGCGGGTCGGGCCAGTTCGGCGAACCACCGCCGGCCGGACCGGAACACCTCCCGCACGACCAGCCCGGCCCGGGCCGCGGTGTCGTACACCGCCCCGGCGTCCAGCCGCGCCCAGCGGAAGACCGGCCCCCGGTCCCGCCCCGACACCACCTGCGCGAGTCCCTGCCAGCTACCCGCGCCCGGCGGGTCCAGCTCCACCAGCACGGTGCCGGCCGGGCCGAGCAGCGCCCGGCACCGGTCCAGCAGCGCCACCGGGTCACCCCCGATGCCGATGTTGCCGTCGAGCAGCACGACGTGCGCCCACCTGCCCTCCGCCGGCAGCGGATCGAACAGGTCGGCGCGTACGGCCACCGCGCCGCGAGCCCGGGTCAGCGCGACCGCGCGGGCCGAGACGTCCACCCCGAGCGCGGTCGTGCCGGCCCGGGTGAGCGCCGCGGTGAGGCGTCCCGGCCCGCACCCCAGGTCCAGGGTGGGGCCGACACAGCGGGCCGCGACCGACTGGGCGGTCGGCTCCGCCGGACCGTGCCACCGGCGCACCGGAAGCCGGCGGCGCAGCCCGTCCGGGCCCACCAGCCAGTACGCCCCGGCGTCCCGGTCACGCAGTGCGGCGACGAAGCTGTCGCCGTCCTCGCGGCACGAGGTTGACAGCGGGAGTCTCATCGCCGGCCCCCGACCAGCAGCGTCCGCCGGAGCCCGGCCACCTCAAGGGCGAACCGACCGCGCGGCGACGACGCCGCCACCGCGAGCGCGTCCGCCCAGCCGTCGACGTCGCGCAGCACCGGCAGCGCCGCCACCCGCACACCGGCCCCGGCGAGTGCGGCAAGGGTGAGCCGGCCCGTGTCGGCGGTGGACATCGGCACCGCGCGCAACAGGGCGGCCTGTCGGGGGTCGCGCAGGCCCAGCGCCCACCAGCCGCCGTCCTCGGCCCGTCCCAACACCGCGTCCGTCGCCGGGTCCGTCAACGTACGCACGGCGGCGGCCAGCCGCTTTGGGGTGAGCTGCGGGGTGTCCATCCCGATCTGCAGCACCGGCCGTCCGGGCCAGGCATCCGCCACGTCGGCGTGGGCGTTGACGAGCCGGTCGGCCAGGTCGGCGCCGCGCTGTGGCAGCACCGTCCAGCCGGCCGTGGCGGTGGTCAGCTCTGCGGCTCGCACCCCGTCGGCGAAGCGACCGGCCAGCGCCAGCACCGGCGTCACCCCCGCCGTGTCGGTCACCGCGTCGAGGGTGTCGCGCAGTGCGGCGGCAGCGATCCGGGCGGCCCGGCGCGGGGTCGCCGGCGGGCACAGCCGGGTCTTCACCGCCCCCGGCACGGGCGCCTTCGCCACCACCAGCAGCACGGTCACCGGTGACCGTCCACACTACGCAGCACGGCGGCGAAGTCCCGGGTGGCGCGCAGCGTGCCGCGCACCGAGCCGGAGACCTTGGAGCGGGTCCCGGCGGCGCGGGGCGCGTACCGCACATCCCGCTCATGGATGCGCCAGCCGGCGGCGGCAGCCCGGATCAGCAGTTCCAGCGGGTAGCCGAAGGCCCGGTCGGTGACCCCGAGGGCGAGCAGCGCCTCCCGGCGGGCCACCCGGATCGGGCTCAGGTCCCGCAGCGGCACCCCCCGGTGCCGCAGCAACGCGGCGACCAGCGCGGTGCCGGCCCGGGCGTGCCACGGCCAGACGCCGGCGCGGACCGGCCGGCGGCGTCCCACCGCCAGGTCGGCCGTGCCGTCGGCGACCGGGGCCACCAGAGCCGGCAGCTCCCCCGGGTCGAAGGAGCCGTCCGCGTCGAGCACGCACACCAGCTCCGTACCGGCGGCCTCGATGCCGGCGTGCACGGCCGCGCCGTACCCCCGGCGGGGTTCGCGCACCACCCGGGCACCGTGCCGGGCGGCAACCTCCGGCGACCCGTCCCGGGAACCGTTGTCCACCACGATCGCCCGGTACCCGGGCGGCAGCGCGGCCAGCACCCCTGGTAGGGCGGCGGCCTCGTCGAGGCAGGGCAGCACCACGTCGATCTGTGTCCGCATGCCGCCGACGCTAGGTCCCGCACCCGCGCGTCGGACCGCGGATCGACCTTACGAAACCCTTACCGGCCAGGGAGTTCTTACCGTCCGGTGACGGGCCGGCCGTTCCCCTGACGACCGGCCCGGGCGACCCGTACTGTCCGGTCTCCATGAGACCCGCGATCCTTCCGGATCATCGCCACGAACACGGCCGGTCCGCACTGCGGGACCGCGGCGACCTTGTCGTGCTGGCCCTGGAGGCGGCGCTGCTGCTGGCCGCCGTGGTGGTCGGCGCCGTGCTCAACCGGCGCGGGGTGGGCCTGCACGCCGACGCCGCGCCGGTCTACGCCACCTGGCGACCCCACGTCGGGTGGGGCACCCCGGCGGCGGTGCTGGTCGCGCTGGTCGTCCTCGGCCCCGGGTGGCGCTGGGCCCGAACTGCCCGATGGGGACCGCTGCTGGCGGTCGGCTGGCTGGCAGCGGTGGCCTGGACCCTCGCGCTGGCACTGGTGGACGGCTGGACGGCCGGGTTCACCGGCCGGCTCACCGTGCAGGCGGAGTACCTGCACGAGGTGCCGGGGGTGACCGACGTGCCCCGGATGCTGGCCGGTTTCGCCGACCGGATCCTGGACTTCCAGCCGGGTTCCTGGTCGACACACACCGCCGGGCACCCGCCGGGCGCGCTGTTGGTCTTCGTCGGACTGGACCGGGTCGGCCTCGGCGGCGGTACCGCCGCGGCGCTGGCCTGCGTCCTGGTCGGGGCGACGGTGACCGTGTCGGTCCCGGTCGCGCTGCGGGCGCTGGGGGCCACCGGCGCGGCCCGCGCCGTGCTGCCGTTCCTGGTGCTGCTGCCGGGCGCGGTCTGGGTGGGCGCCTCCGGCGACGGTCTGTTCACCGGGGTGGTCGCCGCCGGGCTGGCCCTGCTCGCGGCCCGCCTGCCGGTCGTCGCGCTGGCCGGCGGGCTGCTGCTCGGCTTCGCCCTCTACCTGTCGTACGGCTTCGTGCTGGTCGGGCCCCTGGCCCTGGCGGTGCTGGCGCTACGTCCGGCGGCCCGCATCCGGGCGCTGCTCGCCGGGACGGTCGGCGTCGGCGTGGTCGTGGTGGCCTTCACCCTGGCCGGTTTCGCCTGGTGGGAGGGGTACGACCGGGTGGTGGAGCGGTACTACCAGGGCTGGGCGGCGGATCGCCCGTACAGCTACTGGGTCTGGGCGAACCTGGCCGCGCTGCTGCTGTCGGCCGGACCGGTGCTCGGGCCGGCGCTGCGCCGCACCCTGTTCGCCGCCCGGGCAGGCGAGTGGGGCATCGCCGGGCTCACTGCCGGCACGACGCCAGCGGCCGGTGGCCCGGGGTGGCTGGCCCGGGTACCGGACCGGGTCCGGGCGATCGGCCCGACGGTGGTGCTGTCGGGGGCCGCCACTCTGGCGGTGCTGGCGGCGGACCTGTCCGGGTTGAGCAAGGCCGAGGTGGAGCGGATCTGGTTGCCGTTCGTGGTCTGGCTGCTGGTCGCCACCGCGCACCTGCCGGCCTCCCACAGACGCTGGTGGCTCGCCGGGCAGGCCGCCACCGCCCTGGCCGTCAATCACCTGCTGTTCACCGTCTCCTGAGCGGCCCCTCGCGCCGCGTGTGGCGGGCGCGGCACGGCGGATCGCGCCGGTCCGGGCAGTCAGGGCGCCCGATTGCGGCAGGTTGGGGTGACCGGGCGCCGGACCCACCACCGTGCCGCGTTCCAGCCGGCACCCGCCAGCCGGTGCGAGGCGGGCGGGTGCCGGCCTGGTCAGGCCGGGACGGCGGCGGGCTCGCGCAGCGGGTCGGTGGCGAAGGCGGTCACCCCGGCGACGAAACCGACCCGGGCGGTGTAGCCGAGCAGTTCCCGGGCACTCCGCGGGTCGGCCACCACGTGCCGCACGTCGGCGGCGCGGGCCCCGCCGACCACTTCGGGCGCCGGACCGCCCATGGCGGATGCCAGCACCTCGGCCAACTCGCCGACGGTGTGCGGCTCGCCGGAGCAGACGTTGACCGGCACCAGCGCGCCGTCCGGGGCGGGCGCGGCGAGCGCCAACACGTTCGCCCGAGCCACGTCGGTGACGTGCACGAAGTCCCGCCGCTGCCGGCCGTCCTCGTACACCCGGGGCGGGCGGCCGTCGGCGAGGGCGGAGCGGAAGATCGAGGCGACCCCGGCGTACGGGGTGTCCCGGGGCATCCGGGGACCGTAGACGTTGTGGTACCGCAGCGCCCAGACGCCGCCACCGGTCTGCCGGGCCCAGGCGGCGGCGAGGTGCTCCTGGGACAGCTTGCTGGCCGCGTACGTGCTACGCGGCTCCAGCGGGGCGTCCTCGGGAACCAGGGCCGGGGCGAGCGGTCCCGCGCAGTGCGGGCAGGTGGGGTCGTAGCGTCCTTCGGTCAGGTCCGCGGCGCGGCGGGGAGCCGGGCGGACGACGCCGTGCCGGGCGCACCCGTAGCGCCCCTCGCCGTAGACCACCATGGAGCTGGCCAGCACCAGCCGCGACACCCCGGCCCGGTGCATCGCGGCGAGCAGCACCGCCGTGCCGTAGTCGTTGTGACTGGCGTAGTCGGGGGCGTCCGACGGGTCCAGCCCGTGCCCGACCATGGCCGCCTGGTGGCAGACCGCGTCCACCCCGGGCAGCAGCCGGTCGAGCAGCTCACCGTCCCGGACGTCCCCGATGACCGGCTCGTGCTGGCGGGACCACTCGGGCAGCCCGCCGCCGTGCGCCTGCGGCAGCAGCGCGTCGAGGCACACCACCTGGTGCTCCTGCGCGACGAGCAGGTCTGCGACCTGCGATCCGATGAACCCGGCCGCGCCGGTGACCAATACCCGCATGACGGCCACGGTAGGACAGCCGGGCAGCCCGGCGGGCGAGGTCGCGTCGCATGTCAGCACTCCGTAAGAGACCGACGGTAAGCGTTCGGTAATCCGGCGAACCGGGCCGGCCGACGCCGACGCCGTCTAGCGTCCCGGAGGACAGATGCCGCACCGCAGGGAGGAACCGTGCCCGCCACGCCGCCACCGTCCGGCCCGGACCGCCCGCGCCAGGAGTCCGCCGGCACCGGGTCCGGCCCGACCGGTGCCGCCGCACCCGGTTCGGCCACCGGCCGGCCCGCCGACCAGCCCGGGTACGCCAGCCCGACGGGGCTGTGGCGCGCCCTGGAGCGGCACCGTCCGCCCGGCGCGGACACCGTCGCCGACGCCTGGCGCAGTCCTGTTCGCGGTCTGTGGCTGACCTCGATGCTCGGCGCGGTGCTCCTCGTGACGCTGCCGCTGGTGCTGGTCACCGGCCTGCTCGACTGGATCGCCTACGGCCCCGGCCTGGACCAGGCGTTCCCCCGTCAGGTGGGTTGGCTGCGACCGCCGGTGTTCGACTGGCCGACCCGCCCGGCCTGGCTGTTCCGCCTCACCCAGGGGCTGCACGTGACGCTCGGCATCGTGCTGATCCCGGTGGTGCTGGTCAAGCTCTGGTCGGTGGTGCCGAAGCTGTTCACCTGGCCGCCGGCCCGTTCGGTGGCCCAGGTGCTGGAACGGCTGTCGTTGCTGCTGCTGGTCGGGGGGATCCTCTTCGAGACGGTCACCGGCCTGCTCAACGTCCAGTACACGTACGTGTTCGGTTTCGACTTCTACACCGCACACTGGTACGGCGCCTGGGTCTTCACCGCAGCCCTGGTCACCCACGTGGCGATCACGCTGCCCCGGATGGTGGCCGCGCTACGCCGGCCGGCTCCCGCGCGTACCCCCGTGCAGCGGAGCGGACCGGAGCCGGTGGGGCCCGACGGCCCGGTCGCCCGGCACCCCGGGCCGGTCACGATGAGCCGGCGCGGCGTGCTGGCGCTGACCGGCGGCGCGGCGGCGTTGCTGGCGGCGCTGACGGTCGGGCAGAGCCTGGACGGCCCGCTGCGCCGCACCGCCCTGCTGCTGCCCCGGGGCCGGCAGCCCGACGACGGGCCGAACGGCTTTCCGGTCAACCGCACCGCCGCCGCGGCCGGCATCCGGCCCGAGGAGGCCGGCGACGGGTGGCGGCTGACACTGCGTGCCGGCGGGCGCACGGTCGACCTGGACCGCTCGGCGCTGCTGGCGATGGCCCAGCACACCGCCCGGCTGCCGATCGCCTGCGTGGAGGGCTGGTCGACGTCGCAGACCTGGACCGGAGTGCGGCTGCGCGACCTGGCCGCGCTGGTGGGTGCGGCGGAGCCGGCCGTCGCCCGGGTGGCCTCGCTGGAACGTACCGGCCTGTTCCGCCGGGCCGCGCTGCACGCCGGCCAGGTCCGCGACCCGGACGCGCTGCTCGCCCTGCGGGTCAACGGGGTTGACCTCTCCCCCGACCACGGCTTCCCGGCCCGGGTGATCGTGCCGGCCCTGCCCGGCGTGCACTGCACCAAGTGGGTTCGCGAGATCAGCTTCGAGCGGGCCGACGGTGACTGACTTCCGCCGCCGCTACGGGGCGACCGCCGGACACCTGCTGCTCCTGCTCGGCTGTTTCGCGGTGGCCGGCTGGGTCGCGCTGCGGCTGGCCGCGGAACCGACGGCCGGTCGGATGCTGCTGTGGTTCCTCGGCGCGGTGATCCTCCACGACCTGCTGCTCTTTCCGGCGTACGCGCTGGTCGACCGGGCGCTGCGAACGATCCTGGCCGGGGGACGGCCGTCCACGGGTCACCCGGCGGGCCGCGGGCGCCCACGACCGTCGGCGCTGAACCACGTGCGCGTCCCGACGCTCGCGGCCGGGCTGCTCCTCCTCGTGTACCTGCCCGGTGTCCTCGGGTGGGGAGACAGTACCTACTCGGCGGCGACGGGTCTGCAACCTAGACCGATGCTGGCCCGGTGGGTGGCGCTCACCGGCGTGCTCTTCGCCGCCAGCGCGGCGGTGTACGTTCTGCGCCGGCTCCGGCACGCCGTCGGTGGTGCCGGCCGGGCGGCCGGTCGACCGGGCGGGCGCTGACCGGCTGCGGGCGTCGAGGGCCGCCGGTGTCCGCGGACCGGCCGGATTCGGACGGGCTGCCAACGCGCCCGCCCCGGCCGCTCGTGGCAGACCGGGGC
>NZ_SMJY01000132.1:0-17218 GCF_004348355.1 Micromonospora sp. KC721
GCGTGGATCGCAGGGGCGGGGCGCCGGACGCCGGTGACACCATCCAGATCGGGATCGCGGTGGACATCCCGGAGCCGTGGGGCGACCTGCTCACCCGACGTCGGGTCGAGGCGGGCGACCCGCAGGTGGTGCCCGCGCACGTGACCCTGCTCGGGCCCACCGAGATCCCCGTCGCGGCGCTGCCGGCGGTCGAGGCGCACCTGGCCCGGGTGGCCGCCACGCACCTGCCCTTCACCCTGCACCTGCGGGGTACCGGCACGTTCCGGCCGGTGACCCAGGTGGTGTTCGTGGCGGTGGCCGCCGGCATCAGCGAGTGCGAGCTGCTCGCCGCCGCCATCAACGCCGCTCCCGAGTTGCACCGGGAGGCCCGCTTTCCGTACCACCCGCACGTCACTGTGGCGCAGGACGTCGCGCCGGAGGCGCTGGACCGAGCGTACGAGGATCTGGCCGACTTCTCCGCGATGTTCGAGGTCGACTCCTTCACCCTCTTCTCGCACAGCTGCGAGACCCGGTGGCAGCCGCGCCGGGACTTCCGGCTGGGCGGCTGAGGTCGTCCGGTCGTCCTGGGCCCGGGTGTTCGGCGAGGATGACAGGGTGGACGCGTGGGGGCGGCTGACGGCGGGCATCGACCGCCGGCTCATCACGGCCCGGCACCGGTGGCCCCGGTTCGACCACCTGTGGCGGGCGGTCGACCTGTACGGGGCGGTGCTCGGCGGGCGGCTCGCGGCGGCCATCGCCTACTACGGGTTCTTCGCCGTCTTCGCCCTCGCGTTGGTGGCGTACTCCGTCTTCGGGGCGATCCTGGAGGCCAACGACGAGGTCAGCGAGGCGGCGGCCGATTTCCTGCGGCAGAACCTGCCCTTCCTCGATCCGCAGCAGATCGCCCAGAGCAGCAACACTGTCGGTGTGGTCGGCCTGGTCATCCTGGTCTTCACCGGGATCGGCTGGGTGGAGGCGATCCGCTCGTCGCAGCGGCTGATGTACGGCTTCGACCAGCAGCCGGGCAACCTGGTGATGCGCCGCCTGGTCGACCTCGGTGTGCTGGTGCTGGTCTTCGTGATGCTCGGCGTCTCGGTGGCGGCGGTGGACGCGCTGGAGTCGCTGCTGCGCTTCCTGCTGAGGTCCACCGGCTCGATCGTGCTGACCACGGTCAGCGCGGTGCTCAGCGTGCTGATCAACGCGGTGATCGCGACGGCGCTGCTGGTGGCGGTGCCGCGGCTGCGGATGAGCCGACGTCGGCTGCGGCCGGTGGTGCTGCTCGTCGCGGTGGGGATCACGCTGCTCAACACCGTCGGGCGGTACTACATCGTGCGCACCGAGCGGAACCCGGCGTACACGGTGGTGGCCGGCGCGGTGGCCGTGCTGCTCTACCTCTACCTGCTCAACCAGTTGGTGCTCTTCGGTGCGGCGCTGGCCGCCACCAGCCGGCACGGTCGGGTGGTGGATCTGGCCGACGGGCCGCCGCCGGCCGACCTCGACGTCGAGGCCGACGAGGTGATCGATCCGGGTACGCCGGGAGGGGCGGGCTGACATGCTGATCGAGATCGACCCGGGTTCCCCGGCGCCGCCGTACGAGCAGGTACGCGGGCAGCTGGCCGCCCTGATCGGCGACGGGCGGCTGCCGGTGGGCAGCCGGCTGCCCCCGGTGCGGCAGCTCGCCGGAGAGCTGGGGCTGGCGGTGAACACCGTGGCACGGGCGTATCGGGAACTGGAGGCGGCGGGGCTGCTGCGCACCCGGGGCCGGCACGGCACGTACGTCGCGCCGGGCCGGGACGACGCGACCGACCGGTTGCAGCGGGCCGCCGTCCGGTACGCCGAGGAGGCGGCCCGCCTCGGCATCTCCCCGGACCGGGCGCTGGCCCTGGTCCGCGCGGCCCTGGACGCCGTTGGACCGGCCTGAGCGTCGGGTTCCCGCGCTGGCGAGGAAACCTGAAATAGGGCAAATGCCGCCCGGCCTGGTGAGTCGACCGACCATGATGGGGCGGTGGGCGCACTCGTGACGTTGGACCTGCCGGACGGCTCGCCGATACTCGGCCTGCCGTGGGTCGTCACGTTCGGTCCGCTCGGCGACCCGGCCCAGTGGGAGCCGGTGGTCTGCGGCCCGTACGAGCGACCGCACGCGCTGGCCCTGGCCGAGGCGGTGGTGGCCGAGGAGCAGTTGATGGCGGTGGTCGAGCCGCTGGTGCCGGCGCTCTCCGCCGACGAGGTCCGGGGCGAGATCGCCGCCGCGCAGCTCGCCGCTCGGGACGAGCTGGCCCGGATCGAGGAGTCCGACCTGTACGGCGACTTCTCCGACGTCGTCGACGAGGAGTTGGAGCGGGCGGCCGCGCAGGAGGAGCAGCCGCCCACGCCGACGCCCGCTCCGACCGAGGAGGAGCTGCGGGCCGGCTTCGACCGGATCGCCGAACTGCTGCGCCGCAAGGGACGGTGAACCGTCCGGCCGGCGGCGGTGACCTCGCCGTGACGACCCGGCCAGGGTGCGGGCGGCACGACACCGGCGCTCGGGGAGAACCCGGAGCGCCGGCGTCGCCTCACCCCCACCACAAGGGGTCGATGCCCCAGCCGCCCGTCGGCGCGGAGCACAACGAACGGCCAGGTCCTGGCGAATACCCCGCTCCGCGCCCGCCACACCACCTGCCGCAGGTGGGGCCGTCCCGCCTCCGAAAAGCGCGGGTTGCCGCAGGCGGAGTGGACTACCAACGAGCGGGGCGGCTTCGATCACGGATCGGAGACGGCCCGGCGCGGCTTCTACTACGAACCGTCGTTGATGGGGGAGGATGGCGGATGTGGAAGCTCTTCGACTGATACTCCTCTACGTCCATCTGATCGGGTTCGCGCTGCTGCTCGGCGGTGCCGTCGCCCAGTACGTCGGCGGCCGGCTGCGGATCAACGCGGCTATGCTCGGGGGCTCGGTGATCGGCCTACTGACCGGCATCGGCCTCTCCGCGCCGCTGCGCGACGGCGACGAGCCGGCACCCGCGAAGCTCGTCACCAAGCTGGTGCTGGCGCTGCTGATCTTTGTCATGGTCTTCTTCTCCCGCAAGCGGGCGGACGTCAACCGCGGCCACTTCCTCGGGATCATCGTGTTGACCCTGGCCAACGCGGCCGTGGCGGTGTTCTGGCGGTAGTCCGCGTGACCCGCCCGGGGCCCCGGGGAACCGACGTCCGGGATGCCGGGCGGGCCATCCGTCACCACGCTGAGTGATCTGCCCCACGCCAGCATTACGCCCGGGTAACAGCCGTTCAACAGTCGGGCACGATTGTCGGCCGGCGGGCGGGCGCGGGCGTACGCTGCCGTCCGTAACGTGGGAAGCCGGCAGCACGGCGCTGGTCGGTACAAGGCTGGCACCGCATCGAAGCGCGGTGTGCAATGGAAGGAGACGTCTTGCGCTCTGTGCGTGGGATGCGGATCGCCTCCGCCGTCGTGGCGGGTGGGCTGGTGCTGGGTGCCGCCGCGTGTGGTGAGGCCCCGAAGAAAGACAACAACGCCGGTGACGGCGGCAAGAAGTACACCGCCTGCATGGTGACCGACGTCGGCGGCATCGACGACAAGTCCTTCAACACCTCCGCCTGGAAGGGCCTGGAGGAGGCGAAGAAGGACAACGGCAACATCGACATCAAGTACGTCGCGTCCAAGGCCGAGGCGGACTACGAGGTCAACCTGACCGGGTACGTCAACCAGAAGTGCGACTTCATCCTGGCCGTCGGTGGCCTGATGGCGGAGGCCACCACGAAGATCGCGAAGGCGAACCCGAACCAGCAGTTCGGCATCGTCGACGCGAACCCCGGCGTGGCCAACGTCTACCCGATGCAGTTCGACACCGCCCAGGCCGCCTTCCAGGCCGGCTACCTGGCCGCCGGCATGAGCAAGACCGGCAAGGTCGGTACCTACGGCGGTCTGCCGATCCCGCCGGTGACCATCTTCATGGACGGTTTCGCCGACGGCGTGGCGCACTACAACCAGGCCAAGGGCAAGAACGTCCAGGTCCTCGGCTGGGATAAGGCGACCCAGAAGGGTTCCTTCTCCAACTCCTTCGACAAGCAGGACGAGGGCAAGAAGGTCTCCGACGCGCTGGTCGCCCAGGGCGCGGACATCGTGATGCCGGTCGCCGGCGGGGCCGGCCTCGGCACCACCGCCGCGGCCAAGGCCTCCGGCGGCAAGTACTCGGTCATCTGGGTCGACGTCGACGGCTGCGAGAGCACCCCGGACTGCCCGGTCCTGATGACCACCGTCGTCAAGAACATCCCGGACGCCGTCAAGGAGGCCGTGCTCAAGGCCGCCGGTGGCGAGAAGCTCCAGGCCCAGCCGGGCTTCATCGGCACCCTGGCCAACAACGGCGTCTCCATCGCCCCGTACCACGACTTCGACAGCAAGGTCCCGGCCGACCTGAAGGCCGAGGTCGAGAAGATCAAGGCGGACATCGCGGCCGGCACCATCACGGTCACCTCGAAGGCCCAGCCGACCAAGTGACCGCCTTCCCGACCGTCGCGGTGCGATCATCGACCGCGAGGGCCGGCGGGCACCAGGCATGACGATCGGCCGCCTCGGCGTACGCGGGCAGACCCGCGGTCGCCGGGGCGGCCGATCCGCTCCACCCCATCGGCCGACCCCGCCGGGCGGCTGGCCGGACGGCAGCTACGCTGCACCATCGCTTCGCACTCCAGGAGGTTGCGCTGAGACTCGAACTGCGCGGCATCACCAAGCGGTTCGGTGATCTGGTCGCCAACGACCACATCGACCTGACGGTGGAGCCTGGAGAGATCCACGCCCTGCTCGGCGAGAACGGTGCCGGCAAGTCGACCCTGATGAACGTGCTCTACGGGCTCTACCAGCCCGACGAGGGCGAGATCCTGGTCGACGGCCGCCCGCTGAAACTGAGGGGACCGTCGGACGCGATCGCGGCCGGGATCGGCATGGTGCACCAGCACTTCATGCTGGTGCCGGTCTTCACCGTCGCCGAGAACATCATGCTCGGCGCCGAGCAGGTCCGCGGCGGCATCGCCGGCTTCCTGGACCGCCGCCGGGCCCGACGTGAGGTCGCCGAGGTCTCCGAGCGGTACAACCTGCGCGTCGACCCCGACGCGATCGTCGAGGACCTGCCGGTCGGCATCCAACAGCGGGTGGAGATCGTCAAGGCGCTCACCCGCGACGTCGACCTGCTCATCCTCGACGAGCCGACCGCAGTGCTCACCCCGCAGGAGACCGAGGAACTGCTCACGGTCATGCGGTCGCTCAAGGCCGCCGGCAAGTCCATCGTCTTCATCACCCACAAGCTCGGCGAGGTGAAGGCGATCGCCGACCGGATCACCGTGATCCGGCGTGGAAAGACCGTCGGTACCGCCTCCCCGGAGGCGAGCCGGGACGAACTCGCCGCCCTCATGGTGGGCCGCAGTGTCCGGCTCACCGTGGACAAGCAGCCGGCCACCCCGGGCAAGCCGATCCTGCAGGTCGCCGGCCTGGTCGTCGACGACGACCGGCAGTGCCGCGCGGTCGACGGCGTCGACCTGACCGTACGCGCCGGCGAGGTGCTGGGCATCGCGGGCGTGCAGGGCAACGGCCAGACCGAGCTGATCGAGGCGATCATGGGCCTGCGGCCGACGCTCGCCGGTTCGGTGAGCCTCGACGGCGAGCAGATCCACGGCTGGTCCACCAAGAAGGTGCTCCGCGCCGGGGTCGGCTACGTGCCCGAGGACCGCAGCGTCGACGGTCTGGTCAAGGAGTTCTCCGTGGCGGAGAACCTGGTCCTCGACATCTACGACCGGCCACCGTTCGGTAAGGGCCTGGCCCTGCGGCCGGACGCCATCGCGAGGTCGGCGCGGGAGCGGATCGCACAGTTCGACGTGCGTACCTCGTCGGCCGAGGCGCCGGTGGGCACCCTCTCCGGCGGCAACCAGCAGAAGGTGATCGTCGCCCGGGAACTGTCCCGGCCGCTGAAGCTCTTCATCGCCGCCCAACCGACCCGTGGCGTCGACGTGGGCTCGATCGAGTTCATCCACTCCCGGGTCATCCGGGAGCGGGACGTCGGCACCGCCGTCATGGTCGTCTCCAGCGAGCTGGACGAGGTGATCGGGCTGGCGGACCGAATCGCGGTGATGTACCGCGGGCGGATCATCGGCATCGTCGGCCCGGACACGCCACGGGAGGAGATCGGCCTGCTGATGGCCGGCATCACTCCGGACCGCGCCGGGACCACCCCGACCGGCGACACTCCGGCCGTCGCCCCCGAGATCCCTGGCAACGAGGACACGGAATGACCAACTCCCACCCGGTGTCGGGCTCCCCGGACAAGGAGCCGGCGACCGAACCAGCACTGGCCGAGGCGGCCGGGGCCGACCGCGCCACCACCATGACCGCCCCGAGGCGGCCCGAGGAGCCCCGCCCCTCGCTGGGCCGGCTGTTCCTGGACAACCTCTGGGCGGCCAACACGGTCACCGTGACGGTGCTCTCGCTGCTGCTGGCCATGCTGATCGGCGCGATCCTGATCATCGTGTCGGACCCGGAGGTGCTGGCCACCTACGGTTACCTCACCGCGCGTCCGGCCGACGCGATCACCTCGTCCTGGGCGGTGGTCAGCGAGGCGTACGCGAACCTGTTCAAGGGCGCGATCTTCGACCCGGAGGCGAGCGGCTTCACCGCCGCCATGAGCCCGATCTCCGAGACGCTCACGTACACCGCGCCGCTGGTCTTCACCGGCCTGTCGGTGGCGTTGGCCTTCCGGGGTGGCCTGTTCAACATCGGCGCCCAGGGCCAGGCGACCATCGGTGTCATCCTGGCCGCCGTCGCCGGTTTCGCGCTGCCGCTGCCTCCCGTGGTGCACCTGCTCGTCGCGCTGCTCGCCGGCGCGGTCGGCGGTGCGGTCTGGGGCTTCGTCCCGGGCATCCTCAAGGCGCGCACCGGTGCGCACGAGGTGATCAACACGATCATGCTCAACTACATCGCGGTCTACTTCCTCTCCTGGATCATCATCCAGAACGGGGTGCAGAGCCCGGGTCGGGCCGACGCGATCAGCAAGCCGGTCGACCCCTCGGCCCAGTTGCCCCGGCTGCTCGGCGACAACCTGCGGGTGCACGCGGGCATCCTGCTCGCGGTGCTGGCCACCTGGTTCGTCGCCTGGCTGCTCAACCGCTCCACGCTCGGCTTCGAGCTGCGTGCGGTGGGCGCCAACCCGGACGCCGCACGGACCGCCGGCATCAGCATCACCAAGACGTACGTGCTGGTCATGGTGATCGCCGGCGTGCTCGCCGGGCTCGGCGGCAGCCAGATGGTGCTCGGCACCACCGCCACCGCGCTGACCCCGCTGGTGGTGGCCCAGATCGGCTTCGACGGCATCCTGGTGGCGCTGCTCGGCCGGGTGAAGCCGTGGGGCGTGCTGCTGGCCGCGTTGCTCTTCGGCGCGTTGCAGGCCGGCGGCAACCGGATGCAGTCGTACTCCGGGATCTCACTGGAGCTGGTCACCGTGCTCCAGGCGCTGATCGTCATCTTCATCGCCGCGCCGGCCCTGGTGAAGGCGATCTTCCAGCTCCGGGCCGCCCGTGCCGCCCGGCTGCAGACGAGCCTCGCGAAGGGCTGGTGAGGCATGTCCACCACGGCTGTTCCCGACGTCGCCGTCGCCCGGGTCGACCAGGGCTTCTGGACCCGACACCGGAAGACCGGCGCGGTCCTGCTCGCGCTGGGCCTGCTCGCCACCGTGCTGTTCGGGGCGCTCGCCACCGGCCAGCAGGCGCGGTTCACCCTCAGCGAGACCGAGGGTGGCGCGGCGCTGGAGATCAACGGCACGGTCGGCGCGATCCTGTTCGGCGTCGTCACCCTGCTGGCCGGCGGCGCGCTGCTGGCCGGCGTGCCGAAGCGCTGGTTCACCCTGGTGCTCGGCGTCGGCCTGCTCACCTTCGTGCTGAGCTTCCTCTGCTGGCAGGTCTCCGCCGCCCCTGAGGGCCGCAACTTCATGCCCCTGGTCAACGTGGTCCGAGGCACCTTCATCCTGGCACTGCCACTGATCTTCGGCGCGCTGGCCGGTGTGCTCTGCGAGCGCTCCGGCGTGGTCAACGTGGCCATCGAGGGGCAGCTGCTGATGGGCGCCTTCAGCGGCGCGCTCTTCGGCAGCATCTCCGGCAGCGTCTGGGTCGGCCTGGTCGCCGCGGCGGTCGGTGGCGCGTTCATCTCACTGCTGCTGGCCGTGTTCGCCATCCGCTACCTGGTCGACCAGGTGGTCATGGGCATCGTGCTCAACCTGCTGGCGGTCGGCATCACCGGCTTCCTCTACGAGCGGTTGATGCAGACCAACGCGGAGCGGTACAACAGCGCTCCCCGGTTCTCCAACTGGGAGATCCCGCTGCTCAGCGACATCCCGCTGCTCGGGCCGGCCCTGTTCCGCGGCAACCTCTTCCTCTACCTCGGGTTGCTGCTGGTGCTGGTCATCCACATCGCGTTGTTCCGTACCCGGTGGGGGCTGCGGACCCGCTCGGTGGGCGAGCACCCGACGGCGGCCGACACGCTGGGCGTGAAAGTGCTGCGGCTGCGGTACCGCAACGTGATCATGGCTGGCGTGGTCGCCGGCATCGGCGGGGCGTCGTACACGCTGGCCCTCTACACCTTCACCAAGAACATGATCGGCGGTAAGGGCTTCATCGCCCTGGCCGCGTTGATCTTCGGCCGGTGGAGCCCGACCGGCGCGCTGCTGGCGGCGCTCTTCTTCGGCTTCGCCGACCAGCTCGCCACCTACCTCGGTGCGATCGGCAGCGCCATCCCGAGCCAGTTCCTGGCGATGCTGCCGTACCTGGCGACGATCCTGGCCGTGGCCGGGCTGGTCGGCCGGGTCCGGGCGCCGGCGGCGGACGGCAAGCCGTACATCAAGGGCTGACCCCCTCGGTGCGTCTGACCGGCGTGAATTGGGCAGAATGAGGGAATGACGGAGATCGACTGGGAGCGGCTGCGGGCCGCTGCCACCGAGGTGATGCGGCACGCGTACGTGCCGTACTCCAAGTTCCCGGTGGGGGCGGCCGCCCTGGTCGACGACGGCCGGATCGTGGTCGGCTGCAATGTGGAGAACGCCGGCTACGGCGTCACCCTGTGCGCCGAGTGCGGCGTGGTCTCCGCGCTGCACGCCACGGGCGGCGGCCGGCTGGTCGCCATGTCGTGCGTGGACGCCACCGGCGAGCCGCTGATGCCCTGCGGCCGGTGCCGGCAACTGCTCTGGGAGAACGGCGGCCCGGAGTGCCTGGTCGAGACGAAGGACCGGCCGCTGCGGATGGCCGAGCTGCTGCCGCACGCCTTCGACGTGGCCGACCTGGAGGCGGTCACCGGGGAACGCCCGGTGCCGGTGGTGCCGGACCGGCTGGCCGCCTGGCGGGGGCGGGGCACCGTCTTCGTCCACCCGGACCTCTCCGCCGGCCAGCAGGTCTGGACGGCGTACTGGGAGCGGTCGGCGGGCGACGCGGACGCCGCCGAGACCGGGGTGCTGGAGGAGGGCCCGAGCTGGGACGACCCGGCCGAGGCGATCACCTGGGGGCTGGCCCGGACACCCCGCGTGGTGGTGGTCGACGCGTCAGGCACCATCTTCTGGGCCGGCGAGGGGCAGCCGCCGATGGAGATCCCTACGCGCTGGGGTGGTTGAGCTCGCAGGATCGGCCCGTGCGGCGGCGCGGCCCGGGTGCCCGACGCGACTTTCGATCTAACTGATGGGAACTCAAAGGTGAGTGCGTTCACGGCGGTTGACGTCATCCGGGCCAAGCGGGACGGGGGAGCGCTGAGCGACGCCCAGATCGACTGGGTCGTCGACGCGTACACCCGGGGGCTGGTCGCCGACGAGCAGATGTCGGCGCTGGCCATGGCGATTCTGCTGCGCGGCATGACCGGTCCGGAGATCGCCCGGTGGACGGCCGCGATGATCGCCAGCGGCCAGCGGCTCGACCTCTCCGCCGTCGAACGACCGACCGTCGACAAGCACTCCACCGGCGGCGTCGGTGACAAGATCACCCTGCCGCTGACCCCGCTCGTCGCCGCCTGCGGCGCCGCCGTGCCGCAGCTGTCCGGGCGCGGTCTGGGCCACACCGGCGGCACGCTGGACAAGCTGGAGTCGATTCCCGGCTGGCGGGCCGCGCTGAGCAACGACGAGTTCATCGCCCAGCTCCGGGACGTCGGCGCGGTGATCTGCGCGGCCGGCGCGGGGCTCGCCCCGGCCGACCGCAAGCTGTACGCGCTGCGCGACGTCACCGGCACCGTCGAGGCGATCCCGCTGATCGCCAGTTCGATCATGAGCAAGAAGATCGCCGAGGGCACCGGCGCGTTGGTGCTCGACGTGAAGGTCGGCTCCGGCGCGTTCATGAAGTCCGTCGACGACGCCCGGGCGCTGGCCCGCACCATGGTCGAGCTGGGCGGCGCGCACGGCGTACGGACCGTCGCCCTGCTCACCGACATGTCCACCCCGCTCGGCCTGACCGTCGGCAACGCGGTCGAGGTGACCGAGTCGGTGGAGGTGCTGGCCGGTGGCGGCCCGGCCGACGTGGTGGAGCTGACCCTGGCGCTGGCCCGGGAGATGCTGGACGCGGCCGGCCTGCCGGACGCCGACCCGGCCGCCACGCTGCGCGACGGGCGGGCGATGGACGCCTGGCGCGCGATGATCCGCGCCCAGGGCGGCGACCCGGACGCCCCGATGCCGACCGCCAACGAGGTCGAGGTGGTCCACGCCCAGTCCGACGGCTTCGTCGAGTCGGTCGACGCGTACGCGATCGGGGTGGCCGCCTGGCGGCTCGGCGCCGGTCGGGCCCGCAAGGAGGACCCGGTCAGTGCCGCCGCGGGTATCGTGCTGCACAAGCGGCCCGGCGACCCGGTGCGAATCGGGGACCCGCTCTACGAACTCCGTGCCGACCAGGCGACCCGGATCCCGGCGGCCCGGGCCGAGGCCGAACGGGCGGTCCGCGTCGCGCCCGTCGCGCCGGACCCGTCGCCGCTGGTGATCGAGCGGATCGGGTGACCGGCCGGGCCCCGGCCGGCCCGGGGCGTCACCATGGCGCCGGTCGGCGGTAGTGACTGTTCCCTGGCCAGGGGGACCGACCGGCAACACGTCGATGCGAAGGGACAGGGACCTGAGCCGTGCGCGTATCCGCCCCCGATCCGCGGGAAGTGCGTGAGGCCAGCCTGGACGAGTTGTCCCGGCTGGGCCTGCCCCTGCCGCCCGCCCAGTTTCCGCTGGTGTGGGAGCCGGGCGACGAGATAGAGCTGCGCCCCACCGTCGAGATCGAGGCGCGGATCGCCGTCCTGCACCTCATTTTGGCCCGGTGCTTCGGCATGCCGCCGCGGGCGGCGGTGGAGTGGCTGCTCGCCTCCCACCTGACCGAGATGGTCACCCCGCCGGAGTGGGAGTTCGTGACGGCCGGCACGGGCGACCACCGCTCGTTCGTGCTGCACCACGACGCGCTCTTCGCGCTGGCCTGGGTGCTCGGGCTGACCAGGCAGCTCGACCCCACGATTCCGGTGGACGAGCGGCTGGTGGAGCGGATGCCGCACATCGCCGGCGGGGAGCTTTTCGGCCAGTGGCAGGCCCGCATCCTGGCCGCGCCCCAGCATCCGGCGGACGCCGCCGCCCTGCTCGACCTGCACTACTGCCTGGACTGGGCGTACCTGGAGACGGAGAAGGTCGGCGGGCGGCTGCCCGGCCTGGTGGACGCCAACGCCATCGGGCAGCGCCGCTGGGCGCTGGAGTGGGCGGTGGTGCTGCGCGGGCCGTACCACGAGGAGCCGCCGGGCTGGGAAGAGGTCGACCTGTCCACCTGAGTCAGCGGGGTCGCCAGACGGTCAGCCGTACCTCGGCGGTGACGGCGACCGGCTGGGGGAGCCCCGCTATCCGGGCGGCCAACCGGACCGGGTCGGTGTGCCAGGCGCTCGGACCCATACCGACCAGGGTCGCCACCTCGGCCCCGGTCAGCCGCAGCCGGGCGGAGCGCACGGCGGCGCGCTCCTCGGTGAAGTGACCGGCCAGGCTGTCGGCGACCCGGTCCGCCTTGGCCGGGTCGACCCGGAGCAGGCCGAGCGCGTCGACCAGTTCGGCGAGGTGCGCCCCGGTGGGGGTGACCACCAGCAGCGCTCCGGCCGGGTCGAGGACCCGGTGGAACTCCGCGCCGTTGCGCGGAGCGAAGACGTTCAGCAGCACGGCGGTCGAGGCGTCGGCGAGCGGCAGCCGCTGCCAGGTGTCGGCCAGCGCCGCCGCCGCCCGCGGGTGGGCCCGGGCCGCGCGGCGCAGCGCCGGCTTGGAGACGTCCAGAGCCAGGCCGACGGCGTCGGGCAGCGCCGCCAGCACCGCGGCGAGGTGCCGGCCGGTGCCCGCCCCGGCGTCCACCACCAGCGGGTACGCCCCGACGCCCGGCTCACTGTCCGGCCGGTCGCCGGTGGGTTCCGGGTAGATGATCCGGGTGGCCGCCTCGGCGAGCGCGGCGGAGACGACGTCGTAGTGCCCGGCGGCCAGGAAGTCCGTCCGGGCGGCCACCATCGCGGCGGTGTCCCCGACGTGCGGGGCGCGGCCGGTGAGCAGGTTGACGTACCCCTGCCGGGCGACGTCGAAGGTGTGCCGGCGCGGGCAGCGCAGCGCGCGGGTGTCGGAGGCCGGGGCCAGCCGCTCGGCGCAGACCGGGCAGCGCAGCCGGGCGAGCACCCGTGGATGTGCCCCGGCCCAGGATCGTTCGGGCGGGCGCGGCGCGGTCACCCGGTGAGCCTACGTGAGCGGATCAGGAGCCCCGGCCGGGCGCGCGGCTGCCACTGGTCCCGCCGGCCGGGTGCCACCCGGGGTGAGCCCGTCAGCTTCTACGCTGACGACATGTCAACCAGATTGTGGGAGCTGTTCGGAGAACGGGGTCGCGGCGTGCTGGCGACCCTGCGTCGCGACGGCCGGCCCCAGCTGTCCAACGTCGACTACCTCGCCGAGCCGGGTCTGGTCCGTTGCTCGACCGTCGGTGACCGCGCCAAGGCGCGCAACCTGCGCCGCGACCCCCGGGCCAGCTTCCACGTCACCACTGCCGACGGTGGCGCGTACGCCGTGGCCGAGGGCCTGGCCACCCTCACCCCGCCCGCCGCGACCGAGGACGACGCGACCGTGGAGGAACTGGTGGAGGTCTACCGCCGTATCCGTGGCGAGCACCCCGACTGGGCGGAGTACCGGGCGGCGATGGTCGCCGACGGCCGGGTGGTGGTCCGGCTCGCCGTCGAGCGCGTCTACGGCTGGCACCCCTGAGTGCGGTCCGGTCACGCCCCCTGCGCTGCGCTGACTAGGGTCTGAGCATGGTCGCAATCCGATACGAGGACATCGTCAAGGTCCCGAAGGCGCTGCTGCACGATCATCTCGACGGCGGGCTGCGGCCGGCGACGATCGTCGAACTGGCCGCCGAGGCGGGCCACGAACTGCCCACCACCGACCCGGAGGCGTTGGGTCGCTGGTTCGCCGAGGCGGCGAACTCCGGCTCGCTGGAGCGGTATCTGGAGACCTTCGCGCACACCGTGGCCGTCATGCAGACCGCGCCGGCGCTGCGCCGGGTGGCCCGGGAGTGCGCGTTGGACCTGGCCGCCGACGGGGTGGTCTACGCCGAGGTGCGCTTCGCACCCGAGCAGCATCTGGAACGCCACCTCACTCTCGACGAGGTGGTGGCGGCGGTGGTGGCCGGTTTCGCCGAGGGCAGTGCGCAGGCCGCCGAGGCCGGTACGCCGATCCGGATCGGGACCCTGTTGACCGCGATGCGGCATGCCGCCCGTTCGCAGGAGATCGCCGAGCTGGCCGTCCGGCACCGGGACACCGGGGTGGTCGGCTTTGACATCGCGGGCGCGGAGGCGGGTTTTCCACCCACCCGGCACCTGGACGCCTTCGAGTATCTGCAGCGGGAGAATTTCCACTTCACCATCCACGCCGGTGAGGCGTTCGGGCTGCCGTCGATCTGGCAGGCCATCCAGTGGTGCGGCGCCGACCGGCTCGGCCACGGTGTACGGATCGTGGACGACATCACGCCCGGCCCACGGCCGGTGCTGGGCCGGCTGGCCGCGTACGTCCGGGACAAGCGCATCCCGCTGGAGTTGTGCCCGTCGTCGAACGTGCAGACGGGCGCGGTCGCGTCGATCGCCGACCACCCGATCGGCCTGCTGCGCGACCTTCGCTTCCGGGTGACGGTGAACACCGACAACCGGCTGATGAGCGGCACCTCGATGTCCCGGGAGATGGCGCTGCTGGTGGAGGCCTTCGGTTACGGCTGGAAGGAACTCCAGTGGTTCACCATCAACGCGATGAAAAGCGCCTTCATCCCGTTCGACGAGCGGCTGGAAATCATCGATCAGGTGATCAAGCCGGCGTACGCGAAGCTGCTGGGCTGATCAGTGGCGCGGGTGGCCGGCGACCATGGCGGCCACCCGCCGTAGGATTTCGTCGGCCGGGGCCGCCTCGGCTCCCAGGCCGGTCTGCCGACGCAGCACCGCCGGCTCGGCACGCAGCAGCGCCACCCCGCGCCGGAGCAGCACCTTCGGTGCCTTGCGCTGCTCGGCGAGATCGCGGGCGAACCGGCGGAGAAACGTCGTCGCCCGGGGGCGGCGCAGGGCGTACGCGCCGGCCAGCAGCCCTCGGCGCCGGCACTCCCCGACGATTTCGGCGGCGAATATCCCTTCGGCGATGAAAAGTGGCGATCCGGCCACGTCGCATACCCGGGTGGACACCCTCCGGTCGGCACCGATCGCATAAACCGGCACTTCGGCCTTGCCGTCCTGGGCCAGTCGGGCAATTGTCTCCACGGCCGTCACGGCATCCCAGGAGTGCGGTGAATCCCAGTCGACCTGTCCGTTGTGGTGCGGCAACGTAGGGTCATCGCCGTCCTTGTAGAAGTCGTCCAGGCAGAGCACCGGAAGTCCGGTTCGCTGCGCTATGTACGACTTTCCGGAGCCGGACGGGCCGGCGAGGAGGACAACGCGGTGAGGGTATTCCATAACTTTTTGTAACTCCGGCCGGACGGAACGCTATCAAATGGCATCAACATCTCATCACACCCTCAGGGACGGCCGGCCTGGGCTTTCTCTTTCCGAAGCGGCGTGATGGAATCTCGGGGGTCCGACCCGCCGGGTCGGTCGCTGGGCGTTGCCCGGGGCAACGCGGGCACGCTGCAATCGCGAGGGCGGTGACGTGAGCAAACGGCCAAAGACGGCGGGCTCCTTCCTGTCGCGTCTGAGCCGACCGGCCGGTCGGCTTCGCGACATGCCGATCTGGTCCAAGCTCGGTCTGATCATGATCGTGCCGACCATCGCCACAGTCGTGGTCGGCACCAGTGGCCTGGTCGACAACCTGCAGACGCTCAACAACGCCAACCGGGCCGGTGACCTGGCGAACCTCGTCGGCTACTCCGGTGACCTGGTCAACAGCCTGCAGGACGAGCGGACGGCCGCGGTGCTGCTGCTGGGTGCCCCCAAGGGGCAGGTCCGGGAGCAATACCAGGAGGCGTACAACCGGGTCAACCTCAGGGTCGACCAGTCCAAGGTGCCCTACCTGCAACAGCGGGCCCAGCTCGAGGATCTCCCGGGCAGCCTGGACACCCTGCTCGACCGGATCGACCAGGAGTTGACCGACCTGCCGGGCACCCGCAGCCAGGTCTTCAACGGCAAGCTCGCGATCAGCGACGCCGTCGGGTCGTACCAGGGAATGATCAACCAGTTGATCAGCGTACGCGACTCGGTCACCCAACTCGCCGGCGACAACGAGCTGAGCGACCGGATGCGGGCCGCCACCTCCGTCGCCCGCGCCAAGGAGTTCCTGTCGCTGCGCCGCGTCGCGGTGCACCAGGTGCTCATCCAGAAGGCGTACATCTCGCCGCTGCGGCGTGACTACATCGCCAGCCAGACCGGTCAGGCGCTCGCCCTGCAGAACTTCCAGGCGGTGGCGACCCGCGCCGAGCGGGAGTTCTTCGACCAGACCGTCGCCGGCGCCGACCGCCGCCAGGCGGACAACTACAGCGGCTGGATGGACAGCCGGTCCAGCGAGAGCATCGCCGGGGTGCCGTTCGGGCCCGACCAGTGGGACGCGGCGATGACCGCCAACGCCAGGCTGTTCCGTACCGTCGAGATCAAGCTCGACGGCGACGTGGTCGGCGACGCCGACGCGCTCCGCTCCGGCGTGCAGCGCACGGTCTTCCTCCAGACCGGCCTGCTGCTGAGCATGCTGCTGCTGGCCATCCTCTTCGCGTACCTGGTCGCCCGGTCGATGGCCCGCTCCCTGCGCGACCTGCGCCAGGGCGCGCTGTCCATCGCCCAGCACGGTCTGCCGCAGGCGGTGGCCCGGCTGCGTGACCCGCAGGTCATCGGGCAGCTCACCCCGGCCCAACTGGCCAACCAGATCGCCGAGCCGCTGCCGGTCCGCAGCAAGGACGAATTCGGGCAGGTGACCGAGGCGTTCAACGCGGTCCACCTGGAGGCGGTCCGCACCGCCGCCGAGCAGGCCGCGCTGCGTTCCTCCGTCGCGACGATGTTCGTCAACCTCGCCCGCCGCTCGCAGATCCTGGTCGACCGGCTGATCGGCCACCTCGATCGCCTGGAGCGCGGTGAGGAGGACCCGGACCGCCTCGCCGAGCTGTTCCAGCTCGACCACCTGGCCACCCGGATGCGCCGCAACGACGAGAACCTGCTGGTCCTCGCCGGTGCCGACTCCACCCGCGTGCAGCGCGAGCCGGCCGCCCTGATCGACGTGCTGCGCGCCGCGCAGTCCGAGGTCGAGCACTACACCCGCATCGAGTTCGGGATCATCGACCGGGACATCGAGGTCTCCGCCCACGCCGTCAACGACATGGTGCACCTGGTCGCCGAGCTGTTCGACAACGCGACCGCCTTCTCGCCGCCGGACTCGCAGGTCATGGTCGAGGCACGCCGGATCGGTGACCGGTCCACCCTCTACGTGGAGGACCGTGGCATCGGCATCAGCGCCGAGCAGTTGGCCGACCTCAACGAGCGGCTCTCCACGCCGCCCCAGGTCGACGTCGCGGTCTCCCGGATGATGGGTCTGGTCGTGGTCGCCCGGCTGGCGTCCCGGCACGGCGTCAAGGTCGAGCTGCGTCCCGGCTCCGACCGTGGCACCGTCGCCGAGGTCACCATGCCCGCCTCCGTGCTGGTGCCCCGGGCGCTTGCCGGTCGCGGGCCGCAGGCCAGCGCGCTGCCCGTCAGTGGCCCCGCCGGTGGTGCGCAGACCGGTTCGTTCCCCGGCTTCGGCCCCCCCGC
>NZ_SMJY01000133.1:0-16717 GCF_004348355.1 Micromonospora sp. KC721
GGGCAGATCTGCTACGCCGGCGACGTCGCCGGACTGCGCCGCTCGGACACCCTGA
The DNA here is from genome assembly GCF_004348355.1 of Micromonospora sp. KC721. NCBI lineage: Bacteria > Bacillati > Actinomycetota > Actinomycetes > Micromonosporales > Micromonosporaceae > Micromonospora > Micromonospora sp. KC721. The sequence continues at coordinate 56 of NZ_SMJY01000133.1, forward strand.
CCGGCCGCCACCTGGACCACCGCGTCACACTGCGCGACCCGGTCCGCCAGCCGACGGGCCACCTGCCGATCCGCGGTGCCGACCTGCACAACCTGCGTGACGTCGACGTGGACATCCCGCTCGGGGTGCTGACCGTGGTGACCGGCGTCGCCGGCTCGGGCAAGAGTTCACTGATCCACGGCTCGCTGCCCGGGCGGGACGGGGTGGTCGTGGTGGACCAGTCCCCCATCCGCGGCTCCCGCCGCAGCAACCCGGCCACCTACACCGGGCTGCTCGACCCGATCCGGACGGCCTTCGCCAAGGCCAACGGGGTGAAGGCGGCGCTGTTCAGCGCCAACTCCGAGGGCGCCTGCCCGACCTGCAAGGGGATCGGCCTGGTCTACACCGACCTGGCGATGATGGCCGGCGTCGCCAGCGTCTGTGAGCAGTGCGAGGGCCGGCGGTACACCGACGAGGTGCTCACGTACACCCTGCGGGGCAAGAACATCAGCCAGGTCCTCGCCATGTCGGTCGCCGAGGCACGGGAGTTCTTCCCCGGCGGGCAGGCCCGGGCCGTGCTGAACCGGCTCGCCGACGTCGGGCTGGGCTACCTGAGTCTGGGACAGCCGTTGAGCACCCTCTCCGGCGGCGAACGGCAGCGACTCAAGCTGGCCATCAACATGGCCGAGAAGTACGGCACCTACGTGCTCGACGAGCCCACCACCGGCCTGCACCTGGCCGACGTGGACCAGCTACTCGCGCTGCTGGACCGGCTGGTCGACGCCGGCAACACGGTCATCGTCATCGAGCACCACCAGGCGGTGATGGCGCACGCGGACTGGATCATCGATCTCGGGCCGGGCGCGGGGCACGACGGTGGACGGATCGTCTTCACCGGCACCCCGGCGGACCTGGTCGCGCACGGCGACACCCTCACCGCCCGCCACCTGCGGGAGTACGTGACCCGCTGAGCCCGCCGCCCGCCGGTGGCGGCAGCGGGCCGCTGCCGGTGGGTGCTCCGGGCACGTGCACGGACTGCTGCCGATGGATGCTCCGGGGCGGTGTCGCGGACGGGGCCGCCCGCGCACCGCCGCACCGCTCGGCAACACGACCACTCCACGATTGTCGGACCAGTCCATTCGGGGATTCTGAGGCGGTCGACACAGACAGCGCCGCCCCCGGCCCGGACGGGTCGGGGGCGGCGCTGGGGTGTCGGTGTGCAGGTCGCCTCTCGGCGAGTGGCGCGACGCGGCTCCAGCCGAACGGTGTTCCGCGACGGCAATATAGGTGAGGCCCGGGGACACTGGACACACCGACACCCGACTCAACACACTACCCGCCCCGGCTCTTCCACAACCCGTCGTGAAACTGCTGTTGATCATGAGGTTGGCGGTGGTGTTGATCGTTGTCCGGCCGGTCAACCTCATGATCAGCGGGGAAGGTGGACGGGCCGGCACTCCCCGGGTAGGGGGGTGCCGGCCCGTGGGTGGGTCAGCTGTTCCAGTGCTGGGCGACGAGGTCGGCGGCCTGCTGTTCCCACTGCGCGTAGTGGTCCGGGTAGGCCGACACCTGCACGGTCTGCGCGGCACGGGTCAGCGGCATGTCCCGCCAACCGTCGACCTGCTTCAGACCCTTGAGGAACGCGGTGGTCGCGTACTCGGGGTCGGTGATCTGCTCCACCGTGCCCCAGCCCGAGGACGGACGCTGCTGGAACAAGCCCTGCGAGTCGTGGTCGTTGCGGTCACCCAGGTGACCCAGGTTCTCCAGCTTCGACTCCTGCAACGCGGTCCCGACCGCGACCACGGCGGCCCGCTCGTCCATACCAGCCTTCTTCGTCGCGGCGATGATCGCCCTGACGTTGCCGACCTGCTCGCCGGAGAGCTCGATGCGCGACTGCTCGCCCTGCACACCATGCGGAACCAGCTTGTCCACGGCCGGCTTGTCGGCCCGCACCGCGACCTGCACCACCGGCACAGCGGCATGGGCATCGGCGACCGGACCGGCAAACACACCACCGGCGAACGCCAAACCAACAACACCCAGCACACTCTTACGCAGGATCGTGTTCATGGGGGTGACTCCTTCACACATCGACGCGCGGGCGCATGGGGGGTGCGGCCAACACGCGCAGCGCCTCGAAAGGACGCTCAGAAAGTTCATGAGGGGATCGATCCGGCAAACCCCGCGGGGGGCAGCCGCTGCTGCCGCACACTCACGGGCGCCGGGACCATGTGTAACGACCACCGGCCCGGCATCATTCCGCCAACGGCGTCAAGCGCCGGGGTGTCGGGCCAGGCAGCGAGGGCTGCTGCGATCGTTCAGAGGGTGTAACCATCCCCGGCCGGCCACGATTCCCCTCGCCGGCCCGTCCGGCTGGCTCCCGCGCCGACCCGCCAACCGGATATCGGATTTGGCTCACCGTAGATCATAAAACGGGCAGCCCGGCTCATAGACCCCGGGAGGCCTAGCGCGGCCACGGCTTGCGGCAAATCGGGCGTCCTAACCAGTACAGAACGCACGGACCGGACATGAGCGCGACGCGACCCAGCGGGCAGAGGAACATGATCGTCCTCCGGTCTCAGGCGACTCGGGACCGCACCTTGGCAGCGCAGGCGGACACCACGGACCGCGCGTCCAGCCCCAGGCTCTCGATCGGCAGTGAACCGGACAGGGGTGACGATCCGCGCCTGGGGGGTCGACGCGACGACGTCGACCCGGTGGTGGCGACGATGCGGGAGATCCATGTCCGCTGCTGGGCCAGCGCCGACGAGCACGGCCTGGCCGGCGACCACGTAGCCGGGGCGAACATCAACAACTTCCGCCGGGTGGCGTGCTGGCGCACGGTCTGATCTGAACGCGGTCGTGCGGACGCCCGCCGGATGATCCGGCGGGCGTCCGTCCTCTACTGCTCCGGGCCCTGCCCGGGGCGGGGTCAGCGCGTCGAACCCGTACCGAAGCGGTGGCGCCGCCGCCAGGCGAGGCTGCCGAGCATGAGGACCACGCCGGCGCCGACCAGACCACCGCCGACCTTCAGCGGTGTGCCGAGGCTGTCACCGGTGACGGGCAGGTTCGGCCGGCGGTGCGGCAGCACGGTGAGGGTCGCGCTGGCGGTGCGACCGCTCGTGCGCCCGACCGCGGTGAAGGTGAGCCGACCCACGTCGGTGGGCCGGTAGGTGAGGCGGAACCGGCCCTGCGCGTCCGTCCGCACGGTGAGATGCCGCGGAGCGGGCTGAGGCTGCGGGCGGGCCACCGTCGTCATCGCGACGACGCTGCCGTCGCTGCGCCGGGCCGTTGCCGGACCGGGCACCGCGGCGGCGAGGGGCGCCACCGTGACGGTGATGTCGACGATCTCGTTACGACCGAAGTTGCGGCCGGTGAGTACCACCGACTCGCCGATGACGATCGTCGCCAGGTTCAGGGTCAGCGACGCCGGCTGTGGCGGGTAGTCCGGTGGCGGCTGCTGGATGCCGTCCGCTGGCGGCTGCGGCTGCGCCGCCCCCGCCGCCGCCGGCGCTGCCACGACGGCCAGGCCGGCCGTGAGCGCCATGATGATGCGGGATAGCCGCATGATGCTCTCCTCCTACTGGTTGCAGCTTGGTGCGGGAACTACTTGGGTGGTCCACGGGGTGGCGGTCGGGGTGTGCCACAGCTCGGGCGTGCCTGCGTTGGTCCGCCCGGTCAGCAGGTCCATGTCGAGGGTCCGGGTCTTGCCTGGACCCACCTCCACGTTGGCGATGGCCACCTGCCGGCCCCGGTCGGTGCCGCTGCCCAGCGGGGCGTCGACCCCGTCGAGCCGGGCCGCCACCACCGCCCCACCCGCCGGGCTGTACACCGTCACGAGGGTGCGGGCGGTGTACGGGTTTCCGGCCTTGCCGAGGCCGAGCACGGCCTTGGTGAGCCCGGAACGTGGGGCCGACGAGTGCAGGTCGAACCGCAGGCGCAGCTCCCGCCGCCCGTCGGCCAGGCAGTTGCCGACGGTGAGCGTCGCCGAAGGCCGCAGGTAGTAGCCGAGCTTCGCGCCACTGCCGTCGTTGAGGAAGACGCCGACGGTCGGCGTCGTCTCCGTCTCCGGCAGGACGCCGCTGATCCGGTTGTCGACGAACTTTCGCTGTTCCTCGGATCGGGCACTCCAGAACAATATCCGACCTTCCCGTATAGAACGGTCGAATACGGATAAAAGCTCGCGAGGACTGGCACCCTTCCGCAACACCGAGTCGAACACGCGCGCGGCGGAGGCCGCGTAGAAGGCGTCCTGGTTGTCGAGATCCAGCGTCAGGTAACTGTCGGACAGCAGGATCCGCACGGCGTTCTGCGCGGTCAGGGTCGGATAGCCGGGCACGGCGACCGGGCCGGTCGCCTTCAGCAGGTAGGACAACGCCACCGGGTCCACCGCGAGGATTCCGTCGGCGGTCACGCCGGTGCGCCGCCGGACCATCTCGCGGTAGAGCTTCGCCGCGGTCGGGAAGTGCGGGGTGAGATTGACGTCGGCCGGGTAGATCCCGGGGAGGTCGGTGTAGAGGCGTCGGGTCTCCGGGCCGAGCGGGAGAACCGGCGGGGTGAACCGCTGCAGCTTCGCCGCCGTCCCCTGGGCCACCAGATCCAACCGGCCGTCACGGGCGCGCACCACGGCGTACGCGCCGAACATGCCACCCGTGGCGCGCAGCTCCGCCAGGTTCTGGGAGACGATCAGGTAGGTGCGCTCGCCGTCCGCTCCGAAGAGCGTGGGCAGCAGGTCCGCTCCCTTGCTGACGCCGGAGAGCAGCCCGGCGAGTTTGTCGATCTCGGTACGGAGCCCGACGAGAGCGTCGCGCACCTCCGGCAACAGCCCGTCGGTGGACACCGCCCGCAGTCCCGCACCGCTCTCGCGTACCGCCGCGTCGGCCGCCACGAGCCGCCGCGCCACGGTACGCAGCGCCGGCAGGTCGAGCCGGCCGTCCCGGGGCACGAGGGCGGCCACGTCGGAGCGGACGAGCGGCGGGAACGCCTCGCGGGCCAAATCGTCCACGGTGACCGCGATCCGCCGGAAGGCGGCCAGATCGTCCCCGGCGTACGGGGTGGTGCCGGCCAGCCACCAGGCCGGGCCGGCCGTGGCCTCGCGCGCGGCGCCGCTCTGCTCCTGCAACGCGGCGAGCGTCCGCTGGGCCTGTCCGGTGTCCCCGGCGACGATCTGCGCGCTCAGTTCACGGGCCAGCCCCGCGGCGTTGAGCAGGTGCGTGCGCGCCTGCCAGCCCCGGAAGCCGACCCATCCACCGCTGGCGGCCAACAGTGAGCCGACCACGAGGGCGGCGAGCAGGGCATGCCGTATCCGCGCCCTCGTCCGTCGCCGCAGCCGCCGTCGCCGACCCCGAGGAGACCCACTCTCCGCCACACCACTCTCCCGCCCAAAACGGACACAATTGATGATTAGCCGCTTTACTAACATGCAGTCCGGCACAAAAGTGACGGTTTGCCTTTACCGGGCGGCATCGGTGCAAAAATCTGTTCAGGTGATCAACGACCGCGACGGCTGACCGCCACCTCACGCAGCAGCCCCTCGATCCGGTCCACCCCGGCGCGCAACGACATCTCCCGCTGGTAGACCTCCCGCCCCCGTTGGCCCATCTCGGCCCGGGCGGCAGCCGGGATGGTGGTGGCCAGCCAGAATCGGTCGGCGAGCGTCGCCCAGTCCTCCGGCGGGCAGGAGAGCCCGGCCCGGGCACGTTCGACGAGTTCCGCGGTGTCCCCGCCGGCGGAGGCGACCACCGGTCGGGCGCAGGCCAGCGCGGCCTGGAGCTTGCCCGGCACGCTTCCGCGCAGCGCCGGCTGGTCGCGCAACATCACCAACTGGTAGTCGGCCGCCGCGTACAGCTCTGGCATGTCCAGTGGGGAGCGACGCTCCACGAAGCGGACGTTGGCCGTCCCCAGCTCGGCGGCGAGCCCTCGCACCCGCCGCTCCTGGGTGCCGGATCCCACCAGCACCAGGTCCATCCGGTCGTCCAGCGCCGCGGCGGCGCGGACGGCGGTCTCCAATCCCTGGCGTACCCCGATCGTCCCGGCGTGCATGACGACGCACCTGCCGTCACGGCGGATCAACCCCTGCGCCGCGCGGCTCGGCCGAATCGGCTGGAAGATCCGTTCGTCGGTCCAGTTGAGCACCATGCGCACCCGGTCGGAAGGCACCCCGTCGGCCAGCACGAGGTCACGCATCGACGGAGCGGCGACGGCGACCGCGTCGGCCTCCCGGTGCAGCCGCCGCATGGCGGCGACGAGACGGCCGGACCGGTCCGGCCCGTCCGATGGGCTGCCCTCGTCGGCCCACAGGTCCTGCACGTGCAGCACCATCGGCACCTGGCCGAGCATCCGTACCATCGCCGCGGCGGCGAACGCGGTCGCCGGGAGCTGGAAGACGTAGAGCACGTCCACGTCGGCCAGGTACCGGCGTCCGACGAGCGCCACACTGCCGGCGAACGACAGATAGCTGGCCATCCGGGCGCGGACGGAGGTCTCCCCACCCGCGTACCGGGGTACCCGCCGCACGGTGAGCCGCTCGCTGCGGGTCACGTGCCGCCACCGCTGCCGCCAGCCCGGATAGACGTGCCCGCCCGGATAGTCGGGAAAGCCGGTCAGGACGCGCACCTCGTGGCCACGGGCGGCCAGTTCCTCGGCCAGGCTGCCGGGAATGAACGCCGGTTCGGGCGGGAAGTGGTACGACAGGATACCGATCCTCACCGAGAGCACCCCCTGCGGGCGGTGCCGCCCTCGGCCCCGCCGAGGGCGGGGCCGAGGGAACCGGTGGCGGCGCTCATCGCGACAACCGGGTGAGTTCCTGTGTCCGGTCCTCCACCGGCACGGTCCCGGCCGGCCGGGCACGGTGCGTCGCGGCGGCCCGGTCCGCGGGGACCGCGGACGTGGTGGCGAGCCGGTACGCCTCGTACTGGTACGCGTCCACCCGGGCCACCTTGGTCATGTTGAGCACGCAGCCGAGCAGACGCACCGAGACCGAGTGCAGCGCCCGAGCCGCGGCGGCGACCTGGTTGCGCGAGGTCCGTCCCTGCTGCGTGACCAGCAGCGCGCCGTCGGCCTGCACGGCCACCACCACGCCGTCGGTCACCGCCAGCAGCGGCGCGGTGTCGATGATCACGATGTCGGCCGATTCCCGCAGGGCCAGCAGCAGGTCCGCCATCGCCTTGGAACCGAGCAGTTCGCTCGGGTTGGGCGGGGTCGAGCCGCTGGGTAACACCAGCAGCGACTTGTCGCCCCACCGCTGCACGACGTGGCCGACCTGCACGTCGCCCAACAGCACGTCGGTGAGTCCGACACCCCCGTCCAGACCGAGGTAGTCGGCGACCTTCGGCCGGCGCAGGTCGGCGTCGACCAACAGCACCCGCCATCCGGCCTCGGCCAACGCGATGGCCAGGTTGCAGGAGAGGGTGGTCTTCCCTTCGCCCTGTAGCGCGCTGGTGACCGCGATGACCCGGGCCGGTTCGTGCACGTCGACGAAACGCAGGTTGGTCCGGAGCTTGCGTACCGCCTCGGCCCGGGCCGAGGTGGCCGCCTCGCCCACGATGAGCGGCGCACCCTTCGCGCCGGCCTCGAAGGGGATCTCGCCGAGCAGCGGACTGCCGGTCACCCGTTGCAGCCCGGCGGCGTCGCGCATCCGGACGTCGACCAGCCCGCGCAGCACCGCCAGGCCGACACCGACCAGCAGCCCGAGCAGGACCCCCACGGTCATGTTGCGGGTGGGCTGGGGCGTGACCGGAGCGGAGCTGACCCGGGGGCCGCCGATCACCTCGATCTTGATGGGTGCGGGCCGCCCCTCCGGCGGGGTCTCGACCTTCTGCACCAGCTCGACGAACTTTTTCGCCAGCGTCTCGGTGAGCTTCAACGCCCGGGACTGGTCGGTGTCGGTGACGGTCGCCCGGAGCAGCACGGTACCCGTCTCGGTCGAGGTCTCGATCCGGCGCTGCAGGTCGTCGGCGGTGAGGCCGAGCGGCGTGTCCGCCACCACGCTCTGCGCCAGCCGGTCGCTGCGCAGCAGGTCGGCGTACGACTTGACCCGCTGCTGAAGGAAGAGACCACCCTGGTAGGCGTCGGTGACGCCCTGGCTCGGAGTGGTGACGAAGAAGGTGACCGACGCCGTGTAGCGGGGCGGCGTGCGGATGGTGACCAACGCCGCCGCGCCCACCGCGACCATCAGCGTGATCAGCACGATCCACCAGTGCCGCCGAACCAGGCGCAGACAGGTGCCGACGTCCATCACGCCTCCTCTTCCGTTGGGACATGTGGCCCGAGAAACTGCACGAAATCCCCCTTGATGACACGAACGGCGTGTCAGGATCTATACGCCCAAGGATGTGACGAAGTGAATGTAGACGAACGAACGGCGTAAAACCTGCCAATCACCCCATACAGAACAAAAAGCAGAGGACATCCATGGATCCTGCAACCCCACCAGCCAATGCCGGCACGCCACGACGTGACTGGGTGACCCGACGTGCCAAGGCCCTCTCTCTGCTAACGCTCGACACGGCGGCATGGTGCGCCGGTTTTCTGGTCGCCACCTGGGCGCGCTACGAGTTCGAGCTGACTCCCACCCAGTGCCTGCTCGCCCTGGGCACCGCACTGGTCTGCGCGGTCGTGCACGCCAGCATCGAGCAGGTGCGATCCACCGCCCGGGGTCGACACCCGATCGGCAGCGCCGGAGAGGCGCGCGACCTCGCCGGCACCGCGCTGCTCGCCGCCGCCGTGCTGCTCGCCGCGCTGGCCGCGATGCCCGGACGGCCGGTGCCGGCCAGCGTCCCGGTGACCGGCGGCGCCATCGCGCTGCTGCTGATGGCCGGCGGTCGGGTCGGCTACCGGTGGCGGCGCGACCGCGACAACCGGCCGGTCCCGTCCGCCGACCGGACACTGGTCTACGGCGTGGACGCCGCCAGCGAGCGCCTGGTCCGGGTGCTCACCAGCGACCCCGGCTGCGGCTACCTGCCCGTCGGGCTGCTCGACGACGACCCCGACAAACAGGGTTTACGCCTGGATGGGCTACGGGTGCTCGGCGGCCGGGAGGCGATCGAGACGGCGGTACGGCGTACCCGCGCCACCACCGTCATCTTCTCCATCGACGGTTCCGACGCCGAGCTGGTGCGCGACGTACGCGCCCGCACGCTCCAGGCCGGCGCCGCCTTCAAGGTGCTCCCCCCGGTACGCGAGCTGCTGAACCGACCGGTCACCGCCACCGACGTGCGTGACCTGCAGATCACCGACCTGCTCGGGCGGGCTCAGCGGGTCGCCGAGCTGGCCTTCGAGCGCAACGGGCTGGCCGGACGGCGGGTCCTGGTCACCGGGGCGGGCGGCTCCATCGGCTCGGAGCTGTGCCGCCAGATCGCCCGCTGCGAGCCGGGCGAGCTGATGATGCTCGACCGGGACGAATCCGCCCTGCACACCCTTCAGATGTCGCTGCACGGACGGGCCCTGCTCGACGGGCCCGAGCTGATCCTGGCCGACATCCGCGACGCCGACGGTATCGCCCGGATCGTCGCCGACCGGCAGCCCGACGTGGTGTTCCACGCCGCCGCCCTGAAGCACCTCACGCTGTTGCAGCGCCACCCGGGCGAGGCGATCCAGACGAACATCCTCGGCACCCTGAACGTCCTGGAGGCCTGCCGTGACGTCAGCGAGTTCGTCAACATCTCCACCGACAAGGCGGCGAACCCGGTGAGCGTGCTCGGCTACTCCAAGCGGATCACCGAGCGGCTGACCGCGCACTACGCCGCGCAGTTCGGTGGACGGTTCCTCAGCGTCCGGTTCGGCAACGTGCTCAGCAGCCGCGGCTCGGTGCTCACCGCCTTCCAGGCGCAGGTCGCCGCGGGATTGCCGATCACCGTGACCCACCCGGACGTGACCCGCTACTTCATGACCGTCCAGGAGGCCGTCCACCTCGTGCTCCAGGCGGCCACCATCGGACGCGGCGCCGAGGCGCTGGTGCTCGACATGGGTGAACCGGTGCGCATCGCCGACGTGGCCCGCCGGCTCGCCGACGAGGCCGCCAAGCCGACCGAGATCGTGTTCACCGGTCTGCGCCCCGGCGAAAAGCTGCATGAGGACCTCTTCGGCGTCGACGAGGTCGACCTCCGACCGCTGCACCCGCTCATCTCCCACGTACGGGTTCCCCCGCTCGCCCCCGACGAGCTGCGCAAACTCGACCCCTACGCCGACGCCGAGGAGCTGATCAAGCGGATGGCGGCGTACTGCGAGAACCGGCCGCTGCCGGTGTCCCTGCTGCCCGCGCCCCGCTGAACCCGCCCGGCTACGGCGTCGAGGGGCCACCACCGAACCCGCCCGGCGGTGGCCCCGAGGGGCCACCGCCGGGTCCGAGGACCGGCACGGGCGCGGCCAGCCCGGCCCAGAGCAGCCGGCGCAACAGGATGATCACGGCGGCGGTGGCCAGCGCGTCCCAGCCGGAGTCGACCGCCAACCGCAGCAGGCCGGCGGCCACCAGCAGGTCCAACAGCACCCGCAGCGCCGCACGCCAGGAGCGGACGGTGACCAGCACGACCGCGCCGCAGAGCAGGGCCAGCCCGGTCACCGTGCCGGTAGGGGTGATCACGTCGTCCGCTCCGGGGCCGCCTCGCCGACCTGCCGCTGTTCCTGGGTGATCTCCCGGCGCAGGAAGTAGTTCAACGCGGTCCGGATGGCGGCGACGGCCGCCAGTCGCGCGATCTGGTCGAAGGACGGCGAGAACGCGGTGCGCAGGATGTCCGCGGCCAGCTGGAACTCCAGCCCAAGGGTGAGGAAGCGGCCCAGCGACAGCCGGATCGGGGTGAGGACCGCGGCGCCGCGGCGGCGTACTCCCTCGGCCACGAACCGCACCGCCGCCCAGCCCGCCCCCTCGACGATGACCAGCGCGCCGGCGGCCTCCACCAGGGTGACCGCCACCCGGTCACCCTGGCGCAGGAGTTCACCGAGGTCCACCCCGGGCCGTTACCCCGACCCGGCCGGGGTAGTCGTGGCTCACAGCTGCCCGACGGCGTCGAGGATCAGCCAGAGACCGCAGATGGCGAAGAGGACCGTGGCCCCGTACCGGATGGTCCGCTCCGGCAGGTGCCGGCCCAACATCCGGCCGACCAGGATGGCGAGCGCGTCGGCGGCCACCATGCCCAGCGTCGAGCCGAGCCAGGTGCCGAACCAGCCGTACGTGGTGGCCAGGGTGATGGTCGCCAGCATGGTCTTGTCTCCCAACTCGGCGAGGAAGAACGCGACGCCGACCGCGAGCACCGCCGACCGGCCGCCCTTCTCGGCCTTGCGCCTCTCCTCCTCGGTGAGTCTGTCCCCGCGCAGGGTCCACACGCCGAAGCCGAGGAAGGCCACTCCCGCGATCAGCGAGATCCAGCCGGTGGGCAGGGCCGCGTTCAGGCCCGCGCCGATCGCCACCGAGGCCAGGTGCACGAGGGCGGTGGCCACGGTGATGCCGATCAGCACCGGGACCGGCTTGAACCGGGTGGCGAAGGTGAGCGCCATCAGCTGGGACTTGTCGCCCAACTCGGCGACGAAGATGACGCCGAAACTGACGGCCAGTGCGACCAGAAAACCGTCCATGGAAACCTTCCCGATCAGGCCGGGAGGAGGTATAGGGGCGCCCTCGACCCGGCTGTGACAGCCTGGGTCGAAGGTCTCGCCCGCCCCGGATGGGGCCGCGTGGCCGGATGCGGAAGGCACCAGTGTGTCGACCACGACATTGGGGGCTACTCCCCTTCGCGCCCACCACCCTAGCCGACCGCGCCGGACGGCCGCCGGCGCCCCCGCAGTGTCACCGCCGTCAACGGGTGGCTCAGGTGGCGCGGCCCAGGGTGACGGCGAACAGTCCGTCCGGGTCGGTCCAGCAGCGCTCGGCGGTGAACCCGGCCGCCGCCAACTCCGCCGTGATCCGCTCCGGGCGGAACTTCGCCGAGATCTCGGTCCGCAGCTCCTCGCCCTCGGCGAAGGACACATCCAGGTCGAGCACCCGGACCCGCATCGGACGGCGGGCCCGCAGCCGCATCTCGATCCACTCCTGGTCGGCGTCCCAGAGCGCCACGTGGGTGAACGCCTCCGGCACGAAGTCGGCCCCCAGCTTCCGGTTGACCACCCGCAGCACGTTGCGGTTGAACTCGGCGGTCACCCCGGCGGCGTCGTCGTAGGCGGGCACGAGCACCGAAGGATCCTTGACCAGGTCGGTGCCGACCAGCAACCAGTCGCCCTCCTCCAGCGCCCCGCGCATCGCGGTCAGGAAACCGGTCCGCTCGTCGGGCAGCAGGTTGCCGATGGTGCCGCCGAGGAAGACCACCAGCCGCCGGCCGCCCGGAGGCAGCCGGTCCAGGTGCCGGGTGAAGTCCCCGACGATGCCCCGCACCCGCAGCCCCGGGTGGTCCGCGGCGATCCGCGCGGTGGACCGACGCAGCGCGCTCACCGACACGTCCAGCGGCACGAAGCTGCCCAACCCGCCGTGCCGGGTGAAGGCGTCCAGCAGCAGGCGGGTCTTCTCCGAGGATCCCGAGCCCAGTTCGATCAGCGTCTTCGCGCCGGTCAGCTCGGCGATGTCGGCGGCCCGTTCAGCCAGCACCGACCGCTCGGCCCGGGTCGGGTAGTACTCCGGCAGCCGGGTGATCTCCTCGAACAGCTCACTGCCCCGGGCGTCGTAGAACCACTTCGGCGGCAGCCACTTCGGGTCCGCGGTCAGCCCGATCCGTACGTCCTCCCGCAGGCTGCGGTCGAGGTCCTGCTCCGTGAGGTAGATCTCCAGTGGCTCCGCGCTCATGGGTGTCCCTTTCCGTTGGCCGAGATGTCCTGACTCCACGCGGCCGTTACCCCCAGGGCACGCGTCCGCACCACGGTCGGGGTCGCCACCACCAGTTGCCCGTCCGGCACCGGCCGCCAGGCCGGGTCGTCGTCGTACGGCTCGGAGGCCAACACCACCGCGCCGGAGGTGGCGCGCACCGACAACGCGTGCCCGATGGCGGTGCCCACCACGGTCCGGCCATCGCTGAGCAGCACGTTCAGCCGGGAACCGGGGGCGTGTTCCGCCACCTCGGTCACCGTCGCGGCGACCGCCTCGGCCGGGTCCGCGCCGGCCCGCAGCCGGTGCCGTAGCAGCGCCCACAGCAACGCGGAGTCCGTCGGCGCGTCGAGGGTGAGCAGGTCACGCACCGGCAGGGCGGCGGCGAGCGGCACCACCGAGTCCGGCCAACCCCGGACCACCCCGTTGTGGCTGAACAGCCAGCGGCCCTCGGCGAACGGCGCCGCCGCGCCCTCCTGCACCGCCATGCCGACGGTGGCGGAGCGGACGGCGGCCAGCACCGCCCCGGCGGTGGTGACCTCGGCCAGCGCCGGCAGGGTGCGGTCACCCCAGATCGGCCGGGCCCGGCGGTAGCACACCGGGTCGTGCCCGCCCGGATACCAGCCGACGCCGAAGCCGTCGGCGTTGATCGTCCCGCCGCCGCGCATGTCCCGCGGCTGCCACGACTGCCGCACCAGGGAGTACGGCGGGTCGAACAGTAGGGCCCGCAGGTTGACCGGTGGCCCCAGGTAGGCAAGGTGTCGACACATCAGCGTGCGCCCTCGCTCACCCGTGCGCCTCCTCGGGCCGGGCGTCGCGGGCGCAGCGGAAGCCGCTGAAGATCTGCCGCCGGATCGGGTAGTCCCAGTTGCGGAAGGTGCCGCGGCAGGCCGACCGGTCGGTGCCGAACGAGCCACCGCGCAGCACCCGGTAGTCGTCGCCGAAGAAGACCTCGGAGTACTCCCGGTAGGGGAAGGCGGTGAAGCCGGGATGGCCACGGAAGCTGGTCGAGGTCCACTCCCAGACGTCGCCGATCAGCTGATGCACCCCGAGTGGGGACGCGCCGGCCGGGTACGCCCCCACCGGTGCTGGCCACAGGTGCCGTTGCCCCAGGTTCGCGTGCTCCGCGGTGGGATCCTGGTCGCCCCACGGGTACCGTCGGGACCGGCCGGTGACCGGATCCCAGCGGGCCGCCTTCTCCCACTCGGCCTCGGTGGGCAGCCGCCGGCCCGCCCAGGCGGCGAAGGCCTCCGCCTCGTGGAAGCAGACGTGCAGCACCGGCTCGTCGGCGCGCACCGGCGACCACCGGCCGAACCGCCGGTACGCCCAGCCGTTCCCGTCTCGCCGCCAGTGCAGGGGTGCGGTCAGCCCGGCCTCCGTGCGGTGCCGCCAGCCGACCTCGCTCCACCAGCGTGGGTCGTCGTACCCGCCGTCGGCGATGAACTCGGCGTACCGGCCGTTGCTGACCGGCGCCGCGTCGATGGCGTACGCGGGCAGGTCGACGAGATGCGCGGGGCGCTCGTTGTCCAGCGCCCACGGGTCGGTGGAGGTGCCCATGGTGAACGGGCCGGCCGGCACCAGCACCTCCGTGCCGAGCCGGGCCTGCGGCTCGGGTGGCGGTGGGGCGTCGAGCACGGCGGGGCCGGAGCGCAGCTGGTGGGTGGCGAGCATGGTCTCGTCGTGCTGCTGCTCGTGCTGCACGATCATCCCGAAGGCGAACCCGTCCGCGACCAGCGGCCCGTCGGTGAAGCGGACGTCGTCCAGCAGGTCGTACACCTTGTCGCGGACCGTGGCCAGGTAGGCGCGTGCCTCCGCCGGCCGCAGCAGCGGCAGCGACGGCCGGTCCCTGCGCGGCTGCTTGAACGCGTCGTACAGGTCGTCGATGTCCCGCCGGACGGGTTCCCGGCCGCCCACGTCGCGGACCAGCCACAGCTCCTCCTGGTTGCCGACGTGGGCCAGGTCCCAGACCAGCGGGGACATCAGCGGCGAGTGCTGGCGCATCAGCTCGTCCTCGTCGACCGCCTCGGTGAGCAGGGCGGTACGGGCCCGGGTGCGGTCGAGTTCCGTCGCGATACGGCTGCGCAGCCGTTCCGCCTCCGTGCCCGGTTGCTCGGTCGTGGTCACCGGTACCCCCTCTCCGCGGCGACGCGTCGCCGCCGTATTCCGCTACTCGTCTGCTCGTGGATCTCCGGTGGCAGGTCCAGTTCGGGCAGGACGGTCAGAGCCAGGTCCAGCAGGGCTGTGGCGGCGACCGCCACCGGCGGGTCGGCCAGTCCACGTCGGGCGGCGGCGTGCCAGCGGTCAGCCACCGGCGCGGCGACGGCGCGGGCCGCGCGGGCCGTCTCGGACCGGGCGAGCAACGCGGTCAGCACGGCCAACGGGATCCGCCAGTCGGCGCCGGGTTGGGCGTCCAGGTAACGCACCTCCAGGTAGCCGCGGGGCCGCACCGGCGGGAAGAGGGTGCTGACGTGGTACTCCAGGTCGTCCGTGGTGGGTGCTCGGGGCAGCGCCCCGTCGATCCAGTCGGCGAAGGTCACTCCCGCTGGTGGCGTCCAGTCCGCGCCGTCCTGCCGCAGGCAGAGCAGCGGGGCGGTCAGGACGTACCGGGTCCAGGCCGCGACCGGGTCCTCGTCGGGCCGGTCCGGCGACCAGACCGGCCGGGTGCGGTCCGGGTCGATCGCCAGCCAGGCCGCCATTCGCGCGGACGCCCACCCGGTGCGGCGCCCGGCGTGCCGGTCGGCGGTGGCGAAGGCGGCCACCAGTGGTGGACCGACGGCGTGCAGGGTGGCCCAGCGCAGCGCCAGGTCGGCCGGCTCTCCCGCGTCGAGGCAGACCTGCAGGCCGGCGGTGCTGTACATCATGGTCCGGCCGGCCGGGCCGCGGCGGTCGAAGACGCGGCGCATGGCACGGTAGCGGTTGGTCTCGAGCACCGGGCGGGGTGCCCGCCACGGGTCGATGCCGGTGCGGCCGAGGACCAGGCCCGCCCGCGCCAGCAGGGCGGTCAGTTCGGCGATGTCGGCATCGGTGGCGAGAACCAGCGCGGCGAGCGAGGGCCGCGGCGCGGTGGACACCTCCACCTGCCCGCCGGGCTCCACGGTCACGGCGCTGCCGTGCCGGAGCGTGCGGGCGGGGCTGGTGCTGTCCAGGGTGACGGGGCTGTGCCGCCCCAGCGCCGCCCGTAGCCGCTCCCGGTCCACCGGTCGAGCGGGGTCGGCGGCGTCGTGCACGGTCCATTCCAGTTCGACGCCGGTGTGCACCGGTGGGCCGGTCTTGAAGCAGATCCGGCCGATGTGTGCCGCGGCGGAGCGCCGCTCCCGTAGCACGGTCGTCCGTTCCAGCCCCGGCGACGTCACCACGCGATGTCCCCTTCCGACGCTCGGCCCGCACTCCGACCACGATGGACGGGCCGGTGCCGGACCGGCCACCGTGGTCGCACCATGGTCTGCCGCACCGACCGTATCCGGCGACACCGTGGGGACGAAACTTCTGTGAAGTCTTCTCGACCTAGTCGGTCGGGTCGACGGCGGTGGGCGACTCCGGCGCGGATTCGTCCCCGTCCAGCAGCCGCTGGCAGTACGCCTCCACCCGGTGCACCCCGCCGGCTGCCGCGACGAGGCCGGCGAAGGCCGGGGTGGCCAGGATCCTCTCCCGTTGCCGGGCCGACTTGGCCAGGTACGCGCGGCACCGCCCCCGGAAGCTGGGGTCGGTGGTCGGTGTGCCCGGGTCGGTGGAGGCACCCGGGGCACCCGGCGTCGGCGTCCCCGGCGTGGCCGGCGTCGTCGGCCGCACGGAGGCGCCGCCCGGGGCGGGCACGGTGGTGGCGCTGGGCACAGCGGTCGTGGGCCCACCGGCCGAGGTGTGCGCCGCGGCGGTGGCACCGGGGCCGGCGGGCACGGGGG
>NZ_SMJY01000134.1:0-16676 GCF_004348355.1 Micromonospora sp. KC721
GGGCGACCCCGCCCGTCTCGGCACCACCCGCCCGCTCCGGCGGGGTGGCCCCGGCCGCACCCGGGGCGTCGGCCGTCCCGGCGACGCCCCGCACATACGGCGGCCCTCGCAGCGCCGCAGCCGGCGACGGTCCCGGCCAGCCCGGTACGCCCTACCACGGCGGTCCGGACCTGGCCACCATCGCGTACGGCGGTGGACCGAGCCACGCCACGGTCGCCTTCCCGGCCGGCAACCCGATGGAGAACTCCGGCTCGCTCACCGGGCACATCCTGGCCCAGGGCTGGGCGGACAGCCCGGCGGCGGAGAGGTCCCGGACCACCCGGGTGGTGGTGGTCCTGGCCACCTCCCTCGCGCTGCTGGTGGCGATGAGTGTGCTGGTGGTGCTGCTGGCCGGCGACGTCGTCCGCGGGTTCGTCGAGGGCATGATCGACAAGTGATCGGGGGGTGGGTGGGTGAGCCCGCCCACTACCACCCGCGCCCGGCTGCCCACGTTCCCGGGCCGCCGTACACTGGTGGGGATCACTGACCTGGCGTGCGTGCGCACGCCCATGGGCGATCTTGCGGGCGATTCGGCGGCGTGGAGCTGCGGCGGGCCATCGCGAAGATGCGCCCCGCTCGAAAGGTTTTACTTGACCACCTCCACTGACCTCGGCACCACTCCGTCCACCCCTGACCTGCCGACGACTGTCGACCAGGCCGTCCCGGCCGTCGACTTCGCCGCCCTGGGCCTGCCCCGCCGGCTGGTCGACGCGCTGGCCCGGCAGGGCATCACCACCCCGTTCGAAATCCAGCGGGCGACCCTGCCCGACGCGCTGGCCGGCCGGGACGTACTCGGTCGGGGGCAGACCGGCTCCGGCAAGACCCTCGCCTTCGGCCTGCCGATCATCGCCCGGCTCGCCAACCGCAACCGGGCCCGGTCCCTGCACCCGCGGGCCCTGGTGCTGGTTCCCACCCGGGAACTGGCCATGCAGGTCAACGACGCCCTGATGCCGCTCGGCAAGGCTGTCGGGATCTTCGTCAAGACCGCTGTGGGCGGCGTCCCGTACGACCGGCAGATCGACGCGCTGCGCCGGGGCGTGGAGATCGTGGTGGCCACGCCGGGCCGGCTCGGTGATCTCATCGCGCGGGGGGTCTGCGTCCTCGACGACGTCGAGGTGACCGTGCTCGACGAGGCCGACCAGATGGCCGACATGGGCTTCCTTCCCGAGGTCACCGAACTGCTGGCGAAGACTCCGGCGGACGCCCAGCGGCTGCTCTTCTCGGCCACCCTGGACGGTGACGTCGACTCGCTGGTCAAGCGGTTCATGACCGACCCGGTGACCCACTCCACCGCCCCGTCGACCGCGTCTGTGTCCACCATGGACCACCACCTGCTGCTGATCCCGCCGCACGAAAAGTTCGCCGTGGCGGCCTCGATCGCGGCCCGTGCCGGCCGGACGATGCTCTTCGCGCGTACCCAGCTCGGCGTCGACCGGCTGGTCGAGCAGCTCGCCGCAGTGGGCGTACGGGCCGGCGGGCTACACGGCGGCAAGACCCAGCGGATGCGCACCAAGACCCTCGCCGAGTTCCGTGAGGGCCGGATGAACGTCCTGGTCGCCACCGACGTGGCCGCCCGCGGTATCCACGTCGACGGAGTGTCCCTGGTGCTGCACGTGGACCCGCCGAAGGACCCGAAGGACTACCTGCACCGCGCCGGCCGCACCGCCCGCGCGGGCGAGTCGGGGGCGGTGGCAACCCTGGTCCTGCCGAAGCAGCGCCGCACCACGCTGGCGATGATGGAGAAGGCGGGCGTCGAACCCGCGCAGGCCCGGGTCCGTGCCGGCGACCCGGTGCTGGCAGAGCTGACCGGTGCGCAGGAGCCCAGCGGCGTCCCGGTCCGCGACGAACCGGAGCCGCGCCGCGCCGCCGGCCGCCGCTACGGCGACCGCCCCACGAGTGACCGGCGCCAGGGCGACCGCGACGGCCGGGGCGAACGCCGTTACGGCGACCGCTCCCTCGGCGATCGGGGCCAGCGTGGCTTCGACCGCCCCACCGGGGAACGGCGCTTCGGCGACCGGCCGCAGGGCGAGCGCCGCTTCGGCGGCGAACAGGGCTTCGGCGACCGGCCGCAGGGCGAGCGCCGCTTCGGCGGCGAACAGGGCTTCGGCGACCGGCCGCAAGGCGAGCGCCGCTTCGGCGGCGAACAGCGCTTCGGCGACCGGCCGCACGGCGAGCGCCGGGGCGGGTTCCGTCCCGAGGGGCGCAGCCGCGACGACCGGCCGCGCGACGACCGGCGTGGCTTCGGCGGCCGGCCGCCGGCGCGTACCCACTGATCCCACCGGAGACCCGGCACGCCGTCGCGGAGCATCCCCGCGGCGGCGTTGCCGCATGCCCTGCCGGTGACGGCCGGTTGGCGTAACGTCCGGAGCATGCCGAGGTCACTCTTCTGGAGCCTGACCGGGAGCGGCGGCGCCGAGCACGCCATCGTCGCCGACGGCCCCGGGTTCACCGCCCACGGGACACAGCTCGCCGTCGATCCGGCCGGCTACACCTGCCGCTACCGGCTGACCGCCGGCGCGGACGGCGGCACCACCTCCCTGGAGGTGGAGGCCGAGGGAGCGGGTTGGCAGCGACGGGTCCGCCTGGACCGTGGCGCGGGCGGGTGGCGGGTGACCACCGGCGAGGAAGGCGACCTGGACGCGGCACTGCGGGCCGCCGGACACCCGCCGGCCGGTCTGCCCGGCACGGACGACCCCGGCCGGCTGGACGACGCACTCGACGTCGACCTGAGCCGTTCGCCGCTGTTCAACACGCTCCCGATCCGCCGGCTCGGGCTGGTCGGGGCGGCGTCCAGCACCGCCCACCGGATCACCGTGGCCTGGGTGCTGGTGCCGAGCCTGGCGGTGGTCGCCGCCGAGCAGGTCTACACCGCGCTCGCGCCGGATCGGGTGAGCTTCGCCAGCGACACCTTCCAGGCCCAACTGACACTGGACGACCACGGTTTCGTCACGCACTACCCGGGCGTGGCCGCCCGCGCCGACGGCAACTGAACCCCACGGCCGGACGGACCGTCAGACCGGCCAGGTGCCCCTGGCGAGGAAGCGCTCTGCGGTGGCCAGGTGCGGGGCGAGATCCAGCCCCTGCCCGGCCACCCATCCGTCGTCATAGTAGGTGTCGGCGTAGCGGTCGCCGTCGTCGCAGATCAGGGTGACCACCGAACCGGTCCGCCCGGCGGCCAGCATCTCGGCGATCAGGCCGAACGCGCCCCACAGGTTGGTGCCGGTGGAGCCACCGACGCGGCGGCCGAGGACGGCCGAGCCAGCCCGCATGGCGGCCAGGGAGGCGGCGTCGGGCACGGCGGTCATCCGGTCCACCACCGAGGGCAGGAAGGACGGTTCCACGGTGGGCCGGCCGATCCCCTCGATTCGGGAACCCCGGCCGGTACGCACCGACCAGTCGGCGGCCTGCCAGGCCGGGTAGAACGCCGAGTTCTCCGGGTCGACCACGCAGAGCTTGGTGGGCAGCCGCCGGTAGCGGGTGTACCGGCCGATGGTGGCGCTGGTGCCCCCGGTACCGGCGCCCACCACGATCCACGCCGGGATCGGGTGCCGTTCCAGGGCGAGCTGCGCGTAGATCGACTCGGCGATGTTGTTGTTGCCCCGCCAGTCGGTGGCCCGTTCGGCGTAGGTGAACTGGTCCATGAAGTGCCCGCCGCTGTCCTCGGCCAGCCAGCGGGCCTCGACGACCACCTTCGCCGGGTCGGTCACGAGATGGCAGCGCCCGCCCTGGAACTCGATCTGGGCGATCTTCTCCGGCGAGGTGGAGGCCGGCATCACCGCGACGAACGGCAGGCCGAGCATCCGGGCGAAGTACGCCTCGGAGACCGCCGTCGAGCCGGAGGACGCCTCGATGATCGTCGTCTCCGGGCCGATCCAACCGTTGCAGAGCCCGTAGAGGAAGAGCGAGCGGGCCAGCCGGTGCTTGAGGGAGCCGGTCGGGTGCACCGACTCGTCCTTGAGGTAGAGGTCGATCCCCCATTTCCTGGGCAGCGGGAAGGGCAGCAGGTGGGTGTCGGCGGAGCGGTTGGCGTCCGCCTCGACCGCGGCGATCGCCTCGGTCACCCACGTCCGGCTGGCCTCGTCGCACCGGTCGAGATGAGTCACGCCGGCAACGGTACAAGCGAGGTCACGGGGTGGGCCGGATTAGTCGAATCTACTCAGTCAACCTGCCTGGAAACGTCATGGCGGCTCACGGTGCCATGGCCGCGCGTACTTGTGCGGTGTCGACGAATTGTTCGAAGCGGACGATGAGCCCGCCGCGTACGACGAAGTGGTGGGCGACGCGGACGTGGATGGGTCTGCCGGTGGCCTTGTTGGTGGCGGTGTACCGAGCGAGGACGACGACGTTTTCTCCGTGGACGATGTAGGTGTCGTCGTGGGCGGTCCAGTCGTCCCAGTCGGCGGCGAGCCGCTCCATCACGTTGGATGTGACCCCTTCGGGGGTGCGGTAGGTGCCGGCGAGAGGGAAGCCGGCCATCTCGGTCCACTCCACGTCGGGGGCGAGGGTAGCGCGTAGGGCTTCCAGGTCACCGGTGGCGGAGGCGAGGTACTGCCGGCGTACCACGTCGGCGGGCGCGGCGGAGGTGGCGAAGTCGGTCATCGCTCAGCCCCAGCTCATCTCGCCCGTGGCGACCTTGGCACCGAGCTGGGCGGCGATCAGCATGCCGTGGTCGGGGTACCGGGTGGTGAGGGCGTGGGTGAGCGCGGCGCCGTCGGCGGCCTTGCCCAGCTCTTCCTCGAAGGCGTTCAGGTAGTCGCGGGTGCCGGTGATGGCGCTGGCGTCGGCGGGCGTGTCGGGTAGCCGGTGGCCGGGCACGACCAGCTGCGGTTCGAGGGCGGCCATCTCGTCCAGCAGGGCGATCCAGGCTGCCCGCTGCTCCGGATTGGGGGTGTCGGCGACCCACACGTGCTCGCGCTGGAAGAGCAGGACGCCGCCGAGGACGGCGCGATGCTCATGCTGCCACAGGTAGTGCCGGTCGGGCAGTACGGCCGGTCCGCCGCGCAGTTGGAACAGGTGGTCTTCCAGGGTCAGGTGGCCGGTGAGCGGAGCGAGGTCGACCAGCCGGGTGGGAAGGTTCGCGCCGAGCGCGGCCCAGGCCTTGAGCTTGCTCTCGTACGAGTGGTGGATGTGCGCGATGGTCTGCGGGGTGGCGACGAAGGCCGCGTCGGGGAAGGCGTCGGCGACGGCCTCGGCGCCGAAGTAGAAGTCCGGGTCGCCATGGCTGATGAACACCGTGGTGAGCCGCTTGCCGGAATCCAGGATGTGGGCGACCAGCCGGTGGCCGTCGGCGCGGGTGAACCCGGCGTCGACCAGCAGCGCGTCGTTGTCGCCGGTGACGAGGGTGGCGGTCTTGTTCTTGCTGCCGGCGGGGAAGTCCAGGTCGAGGATGGTGAAGTCGAGCGTGGGCATTGGGTGCTCCTCGGAAGGTGGGGGTCTGTGGTCAGGACGTGGTGGTTGCCGTGACGGTGGCCAGGCGCTGGTCGATCTGGTCGGCGGTGGCGTGTCCGACGGCGAGCGGGATGACGCGTTGACCCTCGGTGGCCAGCAGGGTCGGGTACGCGTCGACGCCCAGTTCGGCGGCGCGGTGGAAGTCGGCCTCGGCGGCGGCTTGCGCGGCGGGCCCTTGGAAGGCGGCGGCGACTGCATCGGCGTCCAGCCCGGCCGCTCCGGCGATGGTGCGGTAGGTCTCCGGTGCCGAGAGGCTGTGCCCGTCGATGTAGAAGGCGCGCTGGAGCGCCCCGGCCAGCTCGACCGCTCGGTCGGGGGCGGCGTTGCGCAGGGCGGCCACGCCGCGGGCGGCGGCTTCGGAGTCCATCACGAAGGAACCGTCGCTGATCAGTCGTTGGTAGCCGTCCCCGAATTCGGCTCCGGTCAGGTCGCTGATCTTGGCGTTCGCGGCCGGTACGTACCCGAAGTTTCCGATGGGCTGCCGGCGTTCCCCGATGAACAGGCCGCCGGACACCACCTCGATGGGCAGTTCCGGGTGCCTGGCCGCGACCTCGGACATGGTCCGGGAGAACCCGTGTGACCAGCCGCAGTACGCGTCGAAAACGTAGATGAGCTTCATGGCTGTCCCAACTTGTGCGGCGCTCGCCCGGCGCGAGCGGAATACCTGATGCAACAGAATCTGACGCGTCAGGTATTTCCATCCAGCGGGGGGGCTCGAACCGTGATGTGGGTCACAGCATGGTCAGCGCAGGCGCGGCAGCACGTCCCGCGCCGAGTGGCTGAGGATCCGCAGATCCTCCATGAAGCGTTCACTGTGGGAGGCGGGCAGCGGTTGCAGGAAGTAGCGCTTGATGTTCTCCACGTGCACCCGGGAGGCGCGGACCACCGTCTCTTCACCCAGCGGGGTCAACCGCACCAGCCGGCCCCGTCGGTCGCCGGGATCCGCGACACGCTCCACCAACCCGGCCACCTCCAGCCGGTCCACGAGCCGGGTCACGCCACCCGTGGTGAGCACCTGCTCCCGGCTGATCGCCCCCATCGACAACCCGCGACCGCCGGCCCTACCCAAAATCAGGAGGACCTCGAACATCAGATGGCTGATCCCGCACTCGTGTTCGATCGCCCGACCCAGGATGTACTCCAGCCGATTGGCCGCCCCCTGCAACCGACCAAAGGCCAGTATCAGCTCGTGGTCCGCGGCTTCCTTCGCCGTTGAGATCTCTACTCGCTCAGCCACTGCGCCGATACTCCTCTCGACACCCAACCCTAGATCATGACCGCGAGAAACTCGGTCGTCATGCCGAGACAGGTGTCGCAGCCCGTATCCGGCGAGCCGCCCGCCGTCTCGCCGGATACGGGGCGGTGGTGGTGTCAGTAGGCGACGGTGATGCGGCGGCCGACGGCGTTGCTCTTCTCGGCTTCCTCCAGCAGGGCGACGGCGTAGTCCTCGGCGCTGATGAAGCTGGTGCCGTCGGCCGCGGTGAGCAACTGGTCACCGCCGACCCGGAAGGTGCCGGCCCGCTCGCCGGGGGCGATGTGATCGGCGGGCGAGACGTAGGTCCAGTCGAGGTCGGTCACCTCGGTCCGCAGGAGACTGAGCAGTTCGCCCTGGGCGAGCGCCTGCCGTCGCGCGGTGGGGAGATGGCGGAGATGACCACGTCGTGACCGGCGGCCTCTTCGGTTACCAGGGACGACGCGGTGGCGTCCAGGGCCACGGCGGTCAGGCCGGGGTGAGCGGGCAGGTCGGCTGAGCGGCCGGAACGGGATGCGGCGGTGACTGGTGGCCGCGGTCGAGTGCCTCGGCGGTCACGCAAGAGCCGATCATACCGGTGGCGCCGGTGATGTGGATCTTCACGGGTGTCTCCGTTCGTCGGTCAGGGAGGTTCGGGAGCGGCGGACGAGGCGGTGCCGCGTCCCGCCACCGGTCCACGCGCGGAGTTCAGCAGGACCTTCGTCACCAGTTCCCGCAGGATGAGTCGTTCGACCGGGGTCAGCGGGCCCAGCAGGTCCTGGTTGATCTGCGGCACGTGCGCCCGCAGCGCCTGTTGCAGCCGCTGCCGACCCTGGCTGGTCGGCTCCAGCAGCGCCGCGCGGCGGTCGTCGGGGTGGGGGTGACGGATCAGCAGCCCCGCCTGCTCCATGCGGGCGATCAGGCGGGTCAGGCCACCCGAGGTGAAGGAGAGGTCCTCGGCCAGACGGGCACTGGTGCTCCGACCCTCAGGGTGCCGTACCAGCCGCAGCAGCACCTCGAACTCGGAACCGCCGAGCCCTGAGGCTTCACGGATGATCCGCTCGGATCGCCCGCCGATGCTGTCGGTGAGGCGCAGGATGTCGCCGTAGAGCGCCACCGCCTCGTCGTTGACGAGGTCTTCGGATGCCGCACCGCCGTCGCTCACAAACCTGACAGTACAGCAATCTGGTGGCCGCCGCATGGCGCGGATAACCAGACATAGGCCCAGCAAACCTGCGTGATATGGACATCACACTGGACGTCGCAGCATGTTAATTAGCTGCAGAGGCAGCTAGTGTCGGCCTGGACATGAGACCCTTGGAAGGGAGTCACCATGGCGATCGGGCGACGTCAGGTTCTGGTGGGCAGCTCACTCGCGGTCGCGGCGACCGTTGTGGGCACCGCCCGGGAGGAGGGCGCCGCAGCCAGTCGAGCCCGCTCGGGCGTACGTCCCGGCCCGGCGGTGTACGAGGAGACCAAGACCCTGCGGCAGCTTCACCGGGAGGCGGAGGCCGAGGGCGGCACCCTGACGGTCTACGCCGGTGGGGACACCGCCACCCAGCAGGACGGCAACAAGGCTGCCTTCGAGGAGGCGTTCCCCGGAGTCACCGTGAACATGGTCGTGGACTACAGCAAGTTCCACGACGCCCGGATCGACAACCAGCTCGCTACGGGCACACTCGTCGCCGACGTGGTCCAACTGCAGACCCTCCAGGACTTCGCCCGGTGGAAGGCCCAAGGGGTGCTGCTGCCCTACAAGCCGGCCGGGTTCTCCCGCGTCCACCCCGCCTTCAAGGACCGCGACGGCGCCTGGACCGGCATCTTCGTCGACGCGTTCTCCACGGTTTACAACATCGACCAGGTCGGGGCGACGGCGCCTGCGACCGCCATGGACCTGCTCGATCCGCGCTGGAAGGGTCGCATCGTCTCGACCTACCCGAACGACGACGACGCGGTCCTGTACCTGTACAAGCTCATCGTGGACAAGTACGGCTGGGATTGGCTGAAGAGGTTCACCACCCAGGAGGTGGCCTGGGTGCGGGGCACCCAGGAACCCGCCGACCGGGTAGAGGCGGGCAGTGCCGCTGTCGCGCTGGGCACCGACGGCGCACTCACCCCTGGCGCCGAGGTGAAGACCCGTTTCCTCGTCCCAACGCACGACCCGTTCATGGCCTGGGCCCAGCGCGCGGCCATTCTCGCCGGGGCTCGGCACCCCGCTACGGCCAAGCTGTACCTGAACTGGTGGCTGTCGAAGCAGACCCAGTCCGACTTCTACATGTGGTCCGTCCGCACCGATGTCGCACCGCACCAGGGCTACCGGCCCATCTGGGACTATCCCAACGCCAACCTCGACGGCTTCGACCGCTTCATGAGGGACCGCGGCATGGTCGAGCGGTTCCGCCAGCAGCTGACGCTCTACGTCGGCGAGGTCCATGGTGACCCGTCCCCCGGCTGGCCGGGCCTGCACCCCGAACGTTGAGTCCGGCCACGTCATCGTCCATCGACACGTCCGTCCACCGAACCGTCACAGGAGGCATCACATGCGCGTCCGCTACACGCCCGCCCTCGCCGCCATCGTGGCCGGCGCGACCGGAACCGCCCTCGCCGTCAGCTCCGCACCAGCGGGGGGTGCCACGAACTCGGCGGCCTCCCGGCATTCCCGTACGGTCACCATCACCGCGGTGGAGAAGGGGACCTCCGTCAACTTCGTGGACGTCGCCCCCAGTGACTCGGCCCTCGGTGATCATCTGATCGGGACCGGTGATCTCGTGGGTGCCGATGGCCGTAAGATCGGGACGAGTAGCTTCCAGGGCATCTCCACCAACGCCAAGCCGCGCACGTCGGAGATGTTGACCTTCGTCTACGAGCTGCCCGACGGAAAGATCACCACCGCGGGCACGGCAACGCTCTCCGCCACCCGCCCGATCTTCGACGAGCAGTTCGCGATCACCGGCGGCACTGGCAGGTACCAGGACGCACGTGGCCAGGTACGGGTCGTCCAGGAGACCGTCGAGCAGGCAAAGGTCACCTTCCACATCAAGCTCTGAGCTGCGCGGGCTCGTTGCCCTCACGGCGGTCACTGGACCGACCGACCCGGAAGGGGGAACACGGAGTAGACCTGATGTTCCTGACTGTCACGCGGTGGGGGGATCGAGGGGCTGGGGGCGGTTCTCCCACTTCGTCGACAGCGCGATGCCGGTACGGGTGGAGGCGACGCCCGGGGTGCGGTTGAGGCGTACGATCAACTGCTCCAGCTCGGCGATGGTGCCGACCCGGGCCTTGAGCAGGAACGACTCGACGCCGGCCATGAAGTAGCAGGACTCGATCTCGGGCATCTGCCGGAACGCCTCGAGCACGTCGTCGGTGTCGGCGGTGGAGTCCTCGACGATGCCGATCAACGCCGTCACCCCCAGCCCGATCGACTGCGGTTCGATCTCGGCCCGGTACGCGCGGATGACCCCGCCGGATTCGAGCTTGCCGACCCGCTCGTGCACGGCCGGGGCCGAGAGGCCCACCTGACGGGCGAGTTCGGCGTACGACAGGCGGGCGTTGCCGCGCAGCAGCTCGACGAGGCTCCGGTCGATGGCATCCACGGAGTGTGACCCTAGCCGCCCGGGTGGAACGGCCGACGGCCGGACTCGGTGGGAAATGACGGGCCGTCACACTCCCCGGACCTCCGGTCAGGACGGCGACGTGCCGGTATCATTTACTAACTTCCCACTCAGTGCGTTTTTCGCGTTTGGCGGACAGGCCAGGTCGCTGGTGCTGTAATTGCCATACGTCCCTCATGACGGCTCTGGGCTCGCACCGGCCGGGGGCAGTGTGTTCAGCCGGGGGCTTCGTCGACGCGAGGAGGGGGCTGTGGACACTGGAGATCGCCTGCTGACACCGGGTGAGGTCGCCGCGCTGTTTCGGGTTGACCCGAAGACTGTGACGCGTTGGGCGGCGGCCGGCCGGATAGGCAGCATCCGGACTCCAGGCGGGCATCGCCGGTTTCGGGAATCCGAGGTGCGAGCCCTGCTGGAAGGGGAGGGCATGTTGGACGAGGCGGAGGAGATGGGCAAACCACGCAACATGGGGCCCACCGCCTCGACTGGGCCGGGACCGGCCAACGCCGGGATGTACTGACGGCGCGACACGGATACGCGGGCCGGCCCGAGGGTCCGGTCCGCATCCGTTGCAGCGGTCCAGTGTACGCCGGGAGGCGGTCAGGACCGGTCCGCGTTGAGCCGGCCGGACCAGCGCCGGAAGAGGGTGTGCGGCACCCCGAGCGCGTCCAGCACCTTGCCGGCCACGAAGTCGACCAACTGCTGGGCGGTGGCCGCGGCCCCCGAGCCGTAGAAACCGGGGCTGGCCGGCAGGACCACCGCGCCGGCGTCGTGCAGCGCGATCAGATGCTCCAGGTGGCTGCGGGTGACCGGGGTCTCCCGGGGCACCAGGACCACCGGCCGCCGCTCCTTGAGGTTGACCTCGGCGGCCCGCTGCAACAGGTCCTTGGAGAGCCCGATGGCGATGCCCGCGCAGGCCGCCGTGCTCGCCGGCACCACCACCATCCCGCGTACCCGGTAGGAGCCGCTGCTCGGGCCGGCGGCGAGATCGCCGGCCGGCCAGTGCCGCACGGCCGCGCCGGTGAGGTCCCGGCCCAGCCAGGCGGCGAGGTCCGCACTCCAGTGCCCGTCGCGGAACGGCCGCCCCGTCTCGTCGAGCACGGTCAGCCGGGCGGCCCGGGAGACGATCAGATCCACCGGCTCACCCGCGTCGAGCAGCCCGTTGACGACGGCCGCCGCGTACGGGGTGCCGGACGCGCCGGAAACCCCGACCACCCATGGTTCGCGCATTCACCCAGCCTGCCTGGTCGTCGCTGAGCACCGTTCGCCGACCCCCGCTGGGCGGTTCGTCCCCGTTGTCCGGGCCGGGCGGCGGGATCGGTCCGTAACTGACATGCTGCCGTCGGCGATCCACGCCCACGGAGGGATCGGGCATGATCGGTGAGGTTCTCAGGTCGCTTCGGTCCGGGTGCCCGATTCCACCCCGGCTCTCCCCGTACGCGGGGCCGGTGCAGGAGTGGCTGCTGGATCGATTGCCCCGGCTGGGGCTGCCGCTGGACGCGGTAGGCCGGCAACGGCTGGGCCCGGCCCTGTTCGCCCAGTACGCGGGCCGCCTCTACCCGGACGCCACCGAACCGGACCTGCGTACCCTGGCTCTGATCTTCACCTGGTTCTTCCTGGTCGACGACGCCTGCGACGGGCCGGACAGGTTACCCCCGGAGCGGGTCGCGGCGCTGCGCGACGGGGCGACGGCCCTGCTGCGGGACGGGCCACGGCGGCGGCACCCGGGTTTCGGTGGACCACTGCGCCGGCTGCTGGTCGTGGCGTGGCGACCGGCCCGCCACCGGATGCCGGCCGGCTGGCGGAACCGGTTCACCGACGCGGTCGCCCACCATCTGGAGGGCACGTGGCGGGAGGCGGTGAGCATTGAGTCGGGCCGGCTGCCCTCGGTGGCCGAGTACGTCCAGCTGCGCCGGGCCACCTCCGCGGCGTACGTGTCGTACCCGCTGGTGGAGTTCGCCACCGGCCGCCCGCTGCCGGACGCGGTCTGTCACCACCCGCTGCTGCGCCACGTCGGCACGGTCGGCAACGATCTGATCTCCTGGTACAACGACATCGCCTCGCTGGACCGGGACCGGGTCACCTCGGGCGGGCACAACCTGGTGCTGGCCCTGGCCGCCGAACGCGGGGTGCCGGTGGAGACAGCGGTGGAGTTGGTGGCACAGCGGTGGCGGGCGGAGCTGGACCGCTTCGTCGCGCTGCGCGCCTCGGTGCCGTCGTTCGGTCCGACCTGGGATCCGGCGGTCGCCGCTCACCTCGACGGGGTGGCGAACGCCGTCCGGGGCACCGTCGACTGGACGATGGAGAGCGCCCGCTACGTGCCGACCGCCTGACCCCGGCCGCCCGGAGGACTCCGGGCGGCCGGGGTCAGGGACGCAGGCCGAGGCGGGCGACCAGGTCGAGCAGGGCGAAGACGAACAGGGCGATGCCGACGAAGCCGTTGGCGGTGAAGAAGGCCCGGTTGACCTTGCTCAGGTCGGTCGGGCTGACCACCAGATGCTGGTAGCCGAAGGCGACGGCCGTCGCCGCCAGCCCGATCCACCAGAGCCAACCGAACCCGATGAGGACCCCGAACCAGACGAAGAGCGCGAAGGTCACCACGTGCGCGACGGTCGAGGCGTGCAGCGCGAAGCGCTTGCCGTACCGGGCGGGGACGCTGTGCACGCCGATCTCCCGGTCGACCTCGGCGTCCTGGCAGGCGTAGATCAGGTCGAAGCCGCCGATCCACAGCCCGACGGCCGCGCCGAGCAGCCACGCCGGCCCGGAGCCGGCGAGGGTGCCGGTGACCGCGAGCCAGGCGCCGACCGGCCCGACCGCCTGGGCGATCGCCAGGATGGCGTGCGGCCAGTTGGTGAACCGCTTGCCGTACGGGTAGACGACCAGCGGCACCACGGCCAGCGGCGCCAACGCGAGGCAGAGCGGGTTGAGCAGGGCGGCGGCGGCGAGGAACACCACCAGGGCGACGGCCGCGCCGGTCCAGGCCGTCCGCACGCTCACCGCCCCGGTGACCAGTTCCCGCCCGGCGGTACGCGGGTTCCGCGCGTCGATCCGGCGGTCGAGGATCCGGTTGGCGGCCATCGCGAACGTCCGCGCGCCGACCATCGCCACGGTGATCAGCAGCAGGTCGGCCCAGCGCACCCGCCCGCCGTGGACCTGCATCGCGGTCAGCGCGGACAGGTACGCGAACGGCAGCGCGAAGACCGAGTGCTCGATGGCGACGAGCTTGAGGAAGGACGTGACGCGACCGGGCCGCTCCAGCACAGCCGTCATCAGAGCCCGTACTCCTTCCAGCGCTTGTCGACCAGGGAGACGACCTCCGGCGACATGCTCATCTCCTCCGGCCAACCCCGGGTGTAGCCCTCCTCGGGCAGCTTGCGGGTGGCGTCGACGCCCGCCTTGCCGCCCCAGAACTGCTGGTACGACGAATGGTCGAGGTGGTCCACCGGGCCCTCGGTGAGGAGCAGGTCGCGGGCGTAGTCGACGTTGCCGAAGGCGCGGAACGCGACCTCGTGGTAGTCGTGCACGTCGCAGTCCTCGTCGACCACCACGATCAGTTTGGTCAGCGACATCAGGTGCGCGCCCCAGATGGCGTTCATGACCTTCTGCGCGTGCTTCGGGTAACGCTTGCGGATGGAGACGATCGCGCAGTTGTGGAAGACCCCGGCGGCCGGCAGGTCGTAGTCGACGATGTCGGGGATCAGCAGCTTGAGCAGCGGCTGGAAGATCCGCTCGGTGGCCTTGCCGAGGCCGTGGTCCTCCTGTGGCGGCTTGGAGGTGACGATCGAGTGGTAGACCGGGTTGCGCTGCATGGTCATGGTCTCGACGTGCAGCACGGGGAACGGCTCGACCGGGGTGTAGAAGCCGGTGTGGTCACCGAACGGCCCCTCGGGCAGCCGCTCGCCGGGCTCGAGGTAGCCCTCCAGTACGACCTGGGCGTGCGCCGGGACCTGCAACGGCACCGTCAGGCAGTCGACCATCTCGACCCGCTCGCCGCGCAGGAACCCGGCGAACAGATATTCGTCGATGTCGCCGGGGAGTGGGGCGGAGGCGGCGTACGAGACGACCGGGTCGCAACCGATCGCGATGGCGACCGGGAGCCGCTGACCGAGCCGCTCGGCGACCGCGTGGTGCGCGGTGGAGTCCTTGTGGATCTGCCAGTGCATGCCGAGGGTGTTGCGGCTGTGCTGCTGGAGGCGGTAGAGCCCGAGGTTGCGCTTGCCGGTCTCCGGGTGCTTGGTGTGGGTCAACCCGTAGTTGTGGAAGATCCCACCGTCGCCGGGCCAGACCTGCAGGCCGGGCAGCCGGTTCAGGTCGACGTCGTCACCGGAGTAGACGACCTGCTGGCAGGGCGCGGTCTTGACCTTGCGGGGCGGCACCGACTTGAGCTGCATGACCTTGCCGATGCCCTCGCGGATGCCGGACCAGCCGACCGGCAGCTCCGGCTTGACCAGCGCGCCGATTCTCTCGCCGATCTCGTCCAGCGACTCGACGCCGAGCGCCATCGCCATCCGTTTCTCGGTGCCGAACAGGTTGATCGCCACCGGCATCTCGCCCCGGGTCGGCCGTTCGAAGAGCAGCGCCGGGCCGCCAGCCCGGACGGTCCGGGTGACCACCTCGCTGATCTCCAGGGTGGGGTCGACCGGGACGCTCACCCGCCGCAACTCGCCCGCGCGCTCCAGCGCCGCGAGGAAGTCCTTGAGATCGGTGTACGGGAAGCCACGAGCCGCCATGGCAGCAAGTCTCCCGCACCGGCACCCCGACCGCCCCGGCCGGGTCGGGTGATGTCGCCGGCGATGTGCGTTCGACCACATCGGCCGCCGGGCGGGGCGAACGTGTCGGTGCCCGGGGGCAGCATCGTGGGGCTGTCACAGGAGAGTGAAGGTGAGTCACGATGCCGCGCCGCACGTCCGTAGCGTTGAACGTTGTCGACCGGGGTGCCGGCACCCCGGTGCTGGCGCTGCACGGCTGGACGCCCGACCATCGGCTGATGCTCGGCTGCCTCGAACCGGTGTTCGCCGGGCGTCCCGGGTACCGGCGTCTCTATCCGGATCTGCCCGGCATGGGCGCGTCGGCGGCCCCACCGGAGATCGCCGGCTCGGACGACGTCCTCGACGCCGTACAGGACTTCGTGGACGACACCCTCGGCGGCGTGCCGTTCCTGCTCGTCGGTGAGTCCTACGGCGGTTACCTCGCCCGTGCCCTCGCCCGGTCCCGTCCCGACCAGGTGCTCGGCCTGGCGCTCATCTGCCCCGTCGGCACGGCCCTGGAACACGCGGAGCGCAGCGTGCCGCCGCGGCAGGTGCTGCGCCCCGACCCCGACCTGCTCGCCTCGACCGACGCCCGGACCGCCGCCGAGTTCGCGAGCATCGCCGTCGTGCAGACCCCGGAGACGTTGCGCCGGTTCCGGGACGAGATCCAGGTCGGCCTGGATGTCGCGGACACCGTGGCGATGGCGCGCATCCGGCAGCGGTGGGCGCTCAGCGAAAATCCGGAGGGCGGCGCGCCGTTCGCCCGGCCGACCCTGATCCTCACCGGGCGGCAGGACCACGCGACGGGCTACCTCGACCAGTTCGCACTGCTGCCGCACTACCCACGAGCGACGTTCGCGGTACTCGACGTCGCCGGCCACAACCTTCAGATCGAGCAGCCCGTTCTGTTCGACGCGCTGGTGGGCGAGTGGCTCGACCGGGTCGCCGCGGAGCGCTGAGCAGACGACCGGCGGCCGTCAGCCGGCGGGCTCCCAGGCGTACGCGGCCAGGGGCGGGTCGAGCGGAGCGCCGGTGAGCCGGTTGGCGAAGGTGGAGATGGCGTACGTCCCGACGGCACCACCGCCAGTGAGCTGGGTCAGCGCCTCGGCGTCTCCAAGCAGGCCGCCGGCAAGACCGTCCACCGGCTGGTCACCCTCGGCTACCTGGAACGCGCCGACGACCCCGCCGACGCCCGCCGCAAACTGGTCCGGATGACCGAGCGGGGCGTCGACGGGCTGCGCCGTTCAGCGGTGCTGTTCGACGTGCTGCGCGGACGCTGGGCGGCGGCGCTCGGCGAGGAGCGGGTCGCCGCGATGGAGGACGACCTGCGCCGGGTCACCCCGCCGAACGTCTTCCGCGTGGACGTGCCGGGCTGGTTCAGCGGCTGAATCGCCGGTTCACTCCACCCCGGCGTACGAGTGCAGTCCGGTGAAGAAGAAGTTCACCCCGAACAGGTTCATCAGCATGGTCAGGAAGCCGAGCACGGCGATCCAGGTCGCCACGTTTCGCTTCACGCTCGGGGTCGCCCGGGCGTGCAGGTAGCCGGCGTACACCACCCAGGAGATGAACGCCCAGGTCTCCTTCGGGTCCCAACCCCAGGCC
>NZ_SMJY01000135.1:0-16669 GCF_004348355.1 Micromonospora sp. KC721
GCACCCTCCCGTATCCAGGAATGCCGTACCCCGGTCAGCCGTACCCGGCGATGCCGCCCGGTGCCGGGCCGTACCCGGGCTACCCGCCCTACGGCGGCCAGGTCCCGTACGGCTGGCCCGAGGTGGGCGGGAACCCCAACGATCCGCTGGTCAATCCGCCGTACGCCGGGGTGAACGGCTGGTTTGCCCGCTGCGCCGGGGCGGTGCGCCGGGGTTGGCGGCTGTTGGTGCCGCTGTTGTTCCTCACCCAGGTGCTGCCCAGCCTGGTGATCTCGCTGGTGGCGCTCGGGTTGAGCCCGTCCGCCGTGGAGCCGCTCCCGGCCGACGGTTCCCTGCCCGACGGCTTCTTCCGCGAGCTCGCCGTCTTCGGCGGTGTCATCGTCGTGGTCAGTGCGTTGGCCAGCCTGGTGCAGTGCGTCGGCTGGGCCGGTGGCACGTGGGTGGTGACCCGTCAGGCCGCCGGTGAGCCGGTCGCCCTCGCCGGCGCACTCCGTTACGGTCTGCGCCGCGCGCTCGGTCTGTGGGGCTGGCAGCTGCTGGTCTCGCTGCTGGTGGTGGCCGGGATGTGCCTCTTCGTCCTGCCCGGCGTCTACCTCGCCTTCGCGCTCGCCCTGGCCGGCCCGGTCTATCTCTTCGAACGGCACAACCCGATCGGCCGGTCCTTCCGCTTCTTCCACGACCGGCTCGGTCTGACCCTCGGCCGGGTCGGCCTGGTGGCGCTGGCGGTGCTCGTCGGAGCCGTGGGCGGGGGAATGCTGGAGGAGATCGTCACCGCGCCGTTCGGCCTCGATCCGCTCGCCTCGCCTGGCTCGGCCGTGGCGGTGCCCGGTCTGATCCTGGTTGCCGGGGTGCTGACCCTGCCGTTCCAGCTGGCCCAGCTCGTCGGGTTGGTCGCCGCGTACGCCGAGCAGCGGGCCCACGAAGGCCCGGTGGACGCCGCCCGACTGGCGGCGGAACTGGGCTGAGCGATCCGGAGTGTGCTTGCACTCGGCATGGGAGAGTGCTAAACAAGTCATTGGCACTCGCATCATGTGAGTGCCAATGGTCGGGGCGGTGGGGCCACGGCCGCGGGGGCGTTCCGCAACGTCTCCGGGGCACATGGCCGGTCGTCGCGGGCTATCCGGCCCGGCCGAAGGACGTCGTCGTCGCCAGGTGGCGACGTCCCAAGGTGCGTACACCAGGCGGCCCATCCGGGGCACAAACACTCGGGTGGCCCGTGAGTGTCCAGGAGGACAACGCCGTATGGCCAAGATGATCGCGTTCGACGAAGAGGCGCGCCGCGGCCTCGAGCGGGGCATGAACCAGCTCGCCGACGCCGTGAAGGTGACCCTCGGCCCCAAGGGCCGCAACGTCGTGCTCGAGAAGAAGTGGGGTGCCCCCACCATCACCAACGATGGTGTGAGCATCGCCAAGGAGATCGAGCTCGAGGACCCGTACGAGAAGATCGGCGCCGAGCTGGTCAAGGAGGTCGCGAAGAAGACCGACGACGTCGCCGGTGACGGCACGACGACGGCGACCGTCCTGGCCCAGGCCCTGGTCCGTGAGGGCCTGCGCAACGTGGCCGCCGGCGCCAACCCGATGGCCCTGAAGCGGGGCATCGAGGCCGCCGTGGCCAGCGTCTCGGAGGAGCTGCTCAAGCTCGCCAAGGACGTGGAGACCAAGGAGCAGATCGCCTCCACCGCCTCCATCTCGGCCGGTGACACCAGCGTCGGCGAGATCATCGCCGAGGCGATGGACAAGGTCGGCAAGGAAGGCGTCATCACCGTCGAGGAGAGCAACACCTTCGGTCTGGAGCTGGAGCTCACCGAGGGTATGCGCTTCGACAAGGGCTACATCTCCGCGTACTTCATGACCGACCCGGAGCGTATGGAGGCCGTCTTCGACGACCCGTACATCCTGATCGCCAACAGCAAGATCTCGTCGGTGAAGGACCTGCTCCCCATCCTGGAGAAGGTCATGCAGTCGGGCAAGCCGCTGCTGATCATCGCCGAGGACCTGGAGGGCGAGGCCCTGGCCACCCTGGTGGTCAACAAGGTCCGGGGCACCTTCAAGTCGGTCGCCGTCAAGGCGCCGGGCTTCGGTGACCGCCGCAAGGCCATGCTTACCGACATCGCCATCCTCACCGGTGGCCAGGTCATCAGCGAGGAGGTCGGCCTCAAGCTCGACGCCGCCGACCTCGGCATGCTGGGCCGCGCCCGCAAGGTCGTGGTGACCAAGGACGAGACCACCATCGTCGACGGTGCCGGCGACGCCGAGCAGATCCAGGGCCGGGTCAACCAGATCCGGGCCGAGATCGACAAGAGCGACTCCGACTACGACCGGGAGAAGCTGCAGGAGCGCCTGGCCAAGCTGGCCGGCGGTGTTGCGGTGATCAAGGTCGGCGCGGCCACCGAGGTCGAGCTGAAGGAGCGCAAGCACCGCATCGAGGACGCCGTCCGCAACGCGAAGGCCGCCGTCGAGGAGGGCATCGTCCCGGGTGGTGGCGTCGCGCTGGTGCAGGCCGGCAAGACCGCCTTCGACAAGCTGGACCTGACCGGCGACGAGGCGACCGGCGCGCAGATCGTCCGGATCGCGCTGGACGCCCCGCTGCGGCAGATCGCCGTCAACGCCGGCCTGGAGGGTGGCGTGGTCGTCGAGCACGTCCGCAACCTCGAGGCGGGCCACGGCCTCAACGCCGCCAACGGCGAGTACGTCGACCTGCTGGCCGCGGGCATCATCGACCCGGCCAAGGTGACCCGCTCGGCGCTGCAGAACGCTGCGTCGATCGCGGCGCTCTTCCTCACCACCGAGGCCGTCGTGGCGGACAAGCCGGAGAAGACCCCGGCCGCCCCGGCTGGTCCGGGTGGCGGGGACATGGACTTCTGAGTCCAGCTCCACCAGTACGCCGAGAAGGGGCGGGCCGCGTCAGCGGTCCGCCCCTTCCGCGTCCGTCAGGGCAGTGTCCGCTGGTTGCCCGTCAGGGCAGTGCCCGCTCGTTGCGCCGTTTCTGCGCCCGGTCGTACGGCGGAGGCACCGGGACAGGTTCGTCGACCACGGTGACCGGCTCGTCGGCCGCCTCGTTCGCGCCGGCCAGCTCCGCCAACTGCTCGGCGTCGCCGTAGTCCCGGCGGTCGAACGGCACCGGGGTGGGCGGGTCGCCGACCGGCGTCCAGGGGTCCGGCACCGTGTCGTCGCTCTGCTCGTCGTCCGTCATGACCGCCTCCTCTACCGAAACGGTAGGGGCCAGCGGTCACCGGCGCGGGTGAACCGTGGGATGTCGGGATCCACCCGGTCAGCCGGCCCGGGCCGCCCGGACCGCCGCGTACGCGTCGACGACCCCCGCGCCCTCGGCGGCGGGACCCGCCGCACAGGCGTCCGGGCCGGCCGGCGTCGCGGCGGGTTTCGCGGTTTCCCGCAGGATCCGCCCGGTGCGCTCCAGGTCGCCGACGAGTGCCGGGTTGGCCGACCACATCAGCGCCACCACCCCCGCCACCTGCGGGGTCGCCATCGAGGTGCCGGCCAGGGTGGCGTACCCCCCGCCGGGCATCGCGGAGAGCACGTCGGCGCCCGGCGCGACCAGATCGGGTTTGGTCGCCCCGCCGGTGGCCGGCCCTCGGCTGGAGAACTCGGCGACCTTCCGCTGCCGGTCCACCGCGCCGACGGTCAGCACGTCCGGGTACGGTGCGGGCGGATCGGCGATCGAACCACAGTACGGGCCGGTGTTGCCCGCGGCGGCGACCACCAGGATCCCGGCGGCAGCCAGCGCGGCGGTCGCCGGGCGCAGTGCCCGGGCGTCGCAGCCCTCGATGGACGGGCAGCCCCACGAGTTGGTCAGCAGGTCGGGTGCCCGGGCCGGACGACCGTCGGTGAACGGGTCACCGCCCGGCGGGAACGGGGCCAACATGAACTGGAGGCAGTCCAGGTAGCGGGCCGGGCTGCCCAGGTTGCGGTCCAGGTTGACGCAGCCCACCCAACCCGCGCCGGGGGCGACGCCGATCCCGTCCCGGCCGACGGCACTGCCGAGGGTGTGGGTGCCGTGCCCGCCCCTGTCGTACGGCGACCGGGCGCCCTCCCACGGGTCGTACCAGGAGTCGTCGCCACCCCGGAAGCCGCCGGCCAGCGCCGGATGGCGGCCGTCCACGCCCGAGTCGGAGCTGCCCACCACCACGCCCGTGCCGGTGACCCCCAACTCCGACCAGACCCGATCGGCGCCGATCATCCGGATGTTCCAGGTGGGGCCGGTGGGTGCGGGCCGATCGCCGGTGCTGGTCGCAGCCGGGGCCGGCAGCGGGCGGGGCCGCTGGCTGACCAGGACCCGGTCCACCTCGGGCCGGCCGGCCAGCCAGGCCCGTACGACCGGACCGCCGTCGGTCTCGATCGCGTTGACCAGGTAGTAGGGGGTCGGGTTCAGCCGCAGCCGGGTCAGTTCCCGACGCAGGTCGCCCTGGGTCCGCTCGGCGGTGGCGACCAGTCGCCGGTACACCTCGGCGGCGCGGGCGTCCCGGCCGGCGCGACCCGGCGTACCGGCGGGGACACCGGAGAGGTCCGCCTGCTCGCGCAACACCACCAGCAGCCGTTCGCCGTGCCACCCGGGTTGCCCGAGGCCGAGGTCGACCACCCCGACGGTGCCGAGCAGGACCGCCGCGACCAGCGCGGCCACCCGCCGGCTCGGCGCCGGGCCGCGTGGACGGGCCAGCAGCACGCCGTACCCGACGGCGAGCAGGACCGCGACGGCGAGTCCGCCGGCGGCGGCGACCGCCACCCAGAACGGCACGTCCCGGGTGGTGGCGAGCAGGACGGAGATCTCCTCCGGGTCGGTGAAGGCCAGCGGGCCGAGCAGCGCCAACCCGACCAGCCAGCGGATCCCGACGGTACCGGTCGCGCCGGTGCGGCGGGCCAGGACTCGGAGGGCGGCCAGGGTGAAGGCGACCGGCGGCACGGTGAGCAGGGCCGGTAGCTGCGCCCCGGACTGGCCGGTCCCGGCGGCGAGCAGCAGCAGGGCCACCCCGGCGACCAGGCCGCCGACCAGAACCGACCGGGCCGGTCGGGGCGGTGCGGTGAAGGCGAACAGCGGCCAGAACCGCTCGTCGAGCAGCGCCCCGGCGAGTACGCCCAGGGCCGCCGCGGCGGCCGCCGCGACCAGGGTCTCCAGCAGGCCGCCGAGCGCGCCGAGCCAGGCCCACGGCAGCAGCAGGGCCAGCCCGGCGGCCACCGCGAGCAGGTTCACCGGGCTTGCCCGCCGACTGTCGCCTGTGGCCGCCGGGTGACCCGCCGGGGCCGGCCCGGTGGTACCGGGGTGGGGCAGCCGGGCGGCGACGACGGCGAGCGCGAGCGCGGTGGCGGCCAACGCGGTCAGGTACAACTCGTGGTGTACGGGCGGCAGCGCCCGCAACGCCCCCAACGCGGCGAGGACGACCGCGGCGGCCAGCCAGGCGCGGCCGGTGGTGCGCACCGCGGCCGAGCGGGGCAGCAGCGTCAGCAGCAGGGCGGGTAGTCCGGTCAGCAGGACGGTGATCGCGCCGACCAGGGGCCAGAGCCACACCCACCGGTTTAGGCCGCTGGCCAGCCGGATCTGGTCGGCCAGCCATCCGGCGAGTTGGAACAGGGCGGTGGTGGCCACCGTCCAGACGCCGGCCAGCACCGCCGCCAGCACCACCCACGGGTTTCCCGACCGCTGTCCGGCGTCGCTTCCGGAGTCAGCTGCCTCGGCCCGCATCCGGAAACAGTACGACAGACGGCCGCATCGCTGCGCGGTCACCGTGCCGGTCGTACCCGCGCCGCCGGGTCGGGTCGACGGCGAGTAAGGCGAGTAAGAGGTGACGGTGAGTAGCTGAATGTCCAAGGTGGGCGGGGATGACGTGTCGGTGGCAGCCGGGCAAAGCGGTGCGGGACTCCGGGTCGGCGGAGCCCGGCAGGCGGCGGCGGTGGCAGGCAGTCGGGCTGGTCCTCCGGGATCCGAGCCGGCGATCCGGGGGGAGGCAGTGGATCATGATGCCCGGTATGTGGTCGCCAATGCCAGAATCAAGGGATACCTCTCATCACTCAGGGTGATTGATCGGGGCTGGCTGGGGCCGCTCCGGCTCCACCTCTGCTGCTCGCGCCCCCGGGCGGTTACCGTGGACGCGTGCGCGACCCCAACGTGACCCGATCCACCGCCGGCCAGCTCTCCCCACAGCGCCGCGCCGCAGACCTGCGCCGGCTGCGCGCCGAGCGGTTCGACGTGCTGATCATCGGCGGTGGCGTCACCGGGGCGGGCGCCGCGGTCGACGCCGCCTCCCGAGGGCTCAAGGTGGCCCTGGTCGAGGCGCGCGACTACGCCGCCGGCACCTCCAGCCGATCCAGCAAACTGATCCACGGCGGCCTGCGCTACCTGGAGCAACTGGAGTTCCACCTGGTGCACGAGGCGCTGACCGAGCGCGGTCTGCTCGCCACCCGGCTCGCCCCGCACCTGGTACGGCCGGTGCCGATCCTGGTGCCGCTGCCTGCCGGACGTGGCCTGCGCGACCTGCCGGCCCGGGCCTTCCGTCGGGCCTACTACGGCGCGGGGGTGGCCACCTACGACGCCTTCGCCGGGGTGTTCGGCGGTGGCCGGGGAATGCCGCTGCACCGGCACCTGACCCGCGAGGGCGCCCGCCGGATCTTCCCCAGCCTCAGAGCCGAGGGGCTGGCCGGAGCCATCCGCTACTACGACGGTCAGGTCGACGACGCCCGGCTGGTGGTGACCCTGGCCCGCACCGCGGCCAGCCTCGGCGCGACCGTGGTGAGCAGCGCCCGGGCCGTCGGGCTGATCCGGCAGGCCCGCGAGGTCACCGGGGTCCGGGTCCGTGACCTGGAGGCCGCCACCGACTCCCCGGACGCCGAGTTCGAGGTACGCGCCCGGACGGTCATCGGCGCGACCGGCGTGTGGAGCGACGACATGTCGCGGATGCTCAACGACGTCGGGCTGCGTCCCGGCATCCGGGTCCGCGCCTCCAAGGGCGTGCATCTCGTCGTACCCCGCTCAGCGATCGTCGGGGAGACCGGGCTGATCGTACGGACCGCCACCAGCGTGCTCTTCGTGATCCCCTGGGGCGGACACTGGATCATCGGCACCACCGACACCGACTGGCGGCTGGACCGCTCCCACCCGGCCGCCTCCGCGCGGGACATCCAGTACCTGCTCGACCAGGTCAACACCGTCCTGGAGCGGCCGCTGTCCACCGCGGACATCGAGGGCGTCTACGCCGGGCTGCGCCCGCTGCTGGCCGGCGAGGCGGACTCCACCTCCAAGCTCTCCCGTGAGCACGCCGTCTTCGAGCCGATGCTCGGGCTGCTCCTGGTCGCCGGCGGCAAGTACACGACGTACCGGGTGATGGCCTCGGACGTGGTCGACCGGGCCGCCTACCGGCTGGGCGGGGTGCGGCCGTCCCGCACGGCCGACCTGCCGCTGCTCGGTGCCGACGGGTACGCGGCGATGTGGCGGGACCGCGCCGACCTGGCCCGCCGACACGCGGTGCCGGTCGGGGTGGTCGAGCACCTGCTGGAACGGTACGGCACCCTCACCCTGGAACTGCTGGCGCTGATCGAGGCCGACCCGCTGCTCGCCTCGCCGCTGGCCGGCGCCCCGGAGTACCTCGCCGCGGAGGTGACGTACGCGGCCCGGGCCGAGGGGGCACTGCATCTGGAGGACGTGCTGACCCGGCGTACCCGGATCTCCATCGAGACCGGCCACCGAGGACTGGAGTCGGCGGAGCACGCGGCGGAGTTGATGGGCGCGGTGCTGGGCTGGGACGCGGCGATCCGCCAGCGGGAGGTCGCGCACTACCGGGCCCGGGTCGAGGCGGAACGGGAGTCGCAACTCATGCCGGACGACGCCACGGCCGACGCGGCTCGGCTCGGCGCACCCGACGTACGCGGCTTCGCCGCCGATCGGGGCACCGACGGAGACAGCGTGGAACTCCCGACCTCCTCCCGGTGACCGGCCGGGGCGACGAAACACCACAGATATCGACGGTTGTCCGTCCGATGGGTACCAACGCTTACCTGCGGTGGGGTAAGTTGCCGCGCGTGGCTCCCACTCAGTGGTTCCGTGTGCTCACGGTCTGCGCCGGTGCCGTCGTCCTGGCGGTCACCCTGACCGCCTGCTCGGTGTTCGCCGGGGACGAGACATCCACCCGGGATCCGAAGGGGACCGGTGCCGGGGGTTCTTCCGGGGCCAACCGGGTCAGTCTGGTGCAGAAGCTCGGTCAGGACGGTCCACTCCGTTCACTCGACGTGGAGCCCGACGGCCGGTGGAAGTGCGACGACTGCGCCGGTGACGGGGTCACATCGACCGGGACGCTCAAACCGGAGCAGGTGCAGCGGCTGCACGGGCTAC
Source organism: Micromonospora sp. KC721 (assembly GCF_004348355.1). Taxonomy (NCBI): domain Bacteria; kingdom Bacillati; phylum Actinomycetota; class Actinomycetes; order Micromonosporales; family Micromonosporaceae; genus Micromonospora; species Micromonospora sp. KC721. The sequence continues at coordinate 8,336 of NZ_SMJY01000135.1, forward strand.
TCGCCGATCCCCGGCTGGCCCAGGAGACCGACCAGGTGCGGCAGTACCGAGCCACCTGCATCGACGCGCTGACGTCCAGCCTGCTCACCACGGTCGGCCTGATCACCTCTCAGGACTGCCCGGGCGAGGAGCGCCCGCCGGTGGCGTACGAGATCCTGCTGCTGCTCACCCAGGCCACCCCGGCAGAGCCGACCGCCTGAGGCCGGGGCCAGGCTCACAGCGCCGCCCGTCGTTCGCGACTGCGGGGCTCGCAGAACCGGCTCACTCCTCGCGCTCACAGCACCTTGCCCGGGTTGAACAGCCCCTCCGGGTCGAGCGCCGCCTTGATCGCCTGGTGCACCCGCACCCCGACCGGGCCGATCTCCCGGGCCAGCCAGTCCCGCTTGAGCAGCCCGACGCCGTGCTCGCCGGTGCAGGTGCCGCCGAGCGCCAGGCCGAGCCGCATGATCTCGTCGAAGGCCCGCCGGCCCCGTGCCACGCTGGCCGGGTCGGCCCGGTCGACCACGATGTTCGGGTGCATGTTGCCGTCCCCGGCGTGTCCGACCACGCCGATCGGCACGTCGCACTCCTCGGCGATCCGGGCGATCCCGTCGAGCAGCGCGGCCAGGGCGCCCCGCGGCACCGCCACGTCGTCGATGACCAGGCCGCCGTTGCCGCCGGGAAACGCCTCGGCGGCGAATTTCTCCATCGCCGGGTGGGCCAGCCGGCGGGCCTGGAGCAGCGCCGCGGCCTCGACGGCGTCGGTGGCCGCGTACACCTCCTCGGCGCCGGCCGCCGCGCAGACCTCGGCGAGCCGGGCCAGGTCGTCGGCCGCGCGTACGCCGGTGTCGGCGGCGGCCAGCAGCAGCGCCCGGGCGTCGGTGCGCAACCCCATCGGCCGGTACGCCTCGATCGCCCGCAGGTGCGTCCGGTCGAGCAGCTCCAGCAGGCTGGGGCTGAGCCCCTGGGCGGCGATGTCGGCGACGGCCACTCCGGCCTCCGCCGTGGAACCGAAGACCGCCACCATGGTCAGCGACTCCTCGGGGACCGGCCGCAGCGACACGGTGACCTCGGTGATCACCCCGAGGGTTCCCTCCGAACCGACGAAGAGGCGGGTCAGGTCGTACCCGGCGACGCCCTTGGCGGTGCGCCGACCGGTCCGCAGCACCTCACCGGAGGCGAGCACCACCTCCAGCCCGAGCACGTACTCGGTGGTGACGCCGTACTTGACGCAGCACATCCCGCCGGCGTTGGTGGCGACGTTGCCGCCGATGGTGGAGGACTCCCAGGAGCCCGGATCCGGCGGGTAGCGCAGGCCGTGCTTCGCCACCGCGCCGGCCAGGGTGGCGTTGACCACCCCGGGCTGCACCACGGCGATCCGGCCCACCGGGTCGATCTCCCGGATCGCGTCCATCGCCACCGTGCTCAGCACCAGCGCGCCGTCGACGGCGTTCGCCGCGCCGGCCAGGCCGGTCCGCGCCCCCTGCGGCACCACCGGTACGCCGTGCCGGGCGGCGGCCCGGACCACCGCCACCACCTCCTCGGTGCTGCGCGGCCGGACCACCAGCAGCGGCGTCCCGGCGGGGCAGAGGTCCGCCTCGTCGCGGCGGTGCATCCGCAGCAGATCCGGGTCGGTGAGCACGGCGTCGTCGCCGAGCGCCGCGCGCAGGTCGTCGAGGAGAGGGGAGCCAACCATGCGGGGAAGGCTAATCGCCGGCGGAAGGGGCGGCCATGTTTGTGCGACCGGTCGATCTGGCGGCGTGGTCGTACCCGTGCCTGATCAACCCGGTCGGCGGAGGGCGGCCAGCTCGCGGGCGAGGTTGGCGCGGGCGGGAGCCTCCCCGGCTGCGGCCAGCGGCGGCAGCCGGAACAGCGCGGGGAGGGCCAGCAGGGACTCCAGCACCCGGGCGCGGCCGGCGCGGAAGTCCGGTTCCGGTACGTGCGCGTACTCCCGGCGGATCGCGGCGGCGTACGCGTCGTACGTCTGCCCGGGCGCGGCCAGGATGGTGAGGTCGGCGTCGCAGAGCAGCGCCGCGTCCCGGTCGTCGGCGGTGACCGCGTGCCCGGCGGTGGCCAGGACCAGCCGGCGGACCTCGGCGACCGCGGCGGCGGGCACCCCGGTCCGGGTCAGCAGCGTGTCGGCCAGTGTGGCGCTGTCCCGCTCGTTGGCGTCACCGACGGCGCGCGGGTCGTAGACCGCGTCGTGGCACCAGGCGGCGAGCCGGACCAGATCCGGCCGCTCGGCCCACGTCGCGTACCCGTCGACGACATCCAGCACGGCGGCGAGGTGGCGCGGGGTGTGGTAGTGCCGGTGCGGCTCCCGCCAGCGGGCGAGCAGTTCCTCGCCGGCCCGGGTCAACGTCTGGTCGTGGCCGGTGGCCCCGGCGCCCCGCGCCGCCGTCCGCCAGCGCCCGATCAGCTCGCTCACCTCGCCGAGTCTGCCGCACCGCGGCGGGTGGCTACGAATCCGTCCGGCGGAATGAACCGCCCGGGCGTGGGTAGTCCCGGCCATGGCCGTGGCCCGGGACCGACGACCGTCGCTGATGCGCCGGGTCGGCCTGCGCGACGCTTCGACGGACGTCGACTCCGCGCGGATCGCCGCGGCCCTGGAACAGCTGCGCCACCGGGGTCGGGCCACCCTGCACGACCGGCTGCACCGGGTCCGCATGTCGTTCGGCCTGGCCGTCCAGGCCGGAGTGGCCGCCGCCCTGGCCTGGTTCGCGGCATACGAGCTGCTGAACAACCCGCAACCGGTCTTCGCGCCGATCTCGGCGGTCGGCACCCTGGCCGCCTCGGTGGGCCAGCGCCTGCGTCGCACCGTCGAGCTGATCATCGGGGTGGCGGTCGGGGTCTTCCTCGGCGACGTGCTGATCTACCTCCTCGGCACGGGCGGCTGGCAGCTCGGGCTCGTGGTCACCTCGGCCATCGTGCTGACCATCTTCTTCGGCGGCAGCGTGGCCATCGTCATCCAGGCCGCGGCCACCGCGGTGCTGATCGTCACGCTCAGCCCATCCACCCAGGACCTGGAGATACCCCGCTTCGTCGACGCTTTCGTCGGCGGCGGGATCGCGCTGCTGGTGACGGCGATCCTGCTGCCGCTCAACCCGCTCCGGGTGATCAACCGGGCTGCCCGGCCCGCGCTGGACCTCCTCGCCAACCAGCTCGACAACTGCGCCGCGGCGCTGCGCGAGCGGGACCGGGACAGCGCCCAGCGGGCCCTGGAACGGCTCCGGGAGAACAAGGAGGAGCTGGCCGCCTTCACCGAGGCGATCGAGGGCGCCAAGGAGACCATCACCATCTCCCCGGCGCGCTGGCACCGCCGCGACGAGCTGACCCACTACGCGGAGGCGGCCGACCCGGTCGACCGGGCGATGCGCAACAGCGGCACCCTGATCCGGCGGGCGGTCACCCTGATCGAGGACGAGGAGGCGATTCCCGAGCCGATGCCCGACGCGGTGGCCCATCTCGCCGAGTCGGTACGCCTGCTGCGGCACGAGTTCGCCGCCGGTGAGGAACCGAGGAGGGCGCGGGAGCGGTCGCTGCGCGCGGTCAGCGAGGCGGGCCGGGCGTACGCGCAGGGGGTTGGCTTCTCCGGCAGCGTCGTGATCGCCCAGGTGCGCACCACCGCCAGCGACCTGATGGTCGCCTCCGGCATCTCCCAGGAGGACGCGAACCGGTTGGTCCGGCAGTCCTTCGGCGACCAGGAGAAGCCGGCCGGCGAGTCGGCGGGGCAGTCCGTGGCCCCGAAGCCGCCCGCCGCCCCGCCGGTGGGCTGAACCGCCCGACACGAGTGACTACGCTGACCGCATGGCCGTCACCCCGCCCGGCTGGCCCGTGCCGCCGCCGCCCGCGCCCGCCGTCCCACCACCGGGAGCGGTCGCGCCCGGGATGCCGTCGCGCCGGCTCGGCTGGCGACGGGTGCTGGTGCTGACCGGGGTGGTGCTGTTGATCGCCGCCTGCGCGGTCTACATGCTCTACACCCTGGGCACCAACCTCGGCCTGGACGCGCTGCTGGTCGGGGTTGCCGCCGCGGTCCTGCCGGTGCCGGTCCTGGTGGCGTGCTTCCTCTGGCTCGACCGGTACGAACCGGAACCGTTGAAGTATCTGGTCTTCTGCTTCGCCTGGGGGGCGTTCGTCTCCACCGCGGCGTCACTGACCGTCAACAACGCCGGCGCGCAGCTCTTCGAGCGCTGGGAGCTGCCCTCGGCGCTGACCGCGGTGCTGGTCGCCCCGTTCATCGAGGAGCTGACCAAGGCGCTCGGCCCGATCCTGCTGCTGGTCTTCCGCCGCCGCGAATGGTCCGGCATCACCGACGGTCTGGTCTACTGCGGCCTGTCCGCGGTCGGGTTCGCCATGGTGGAGAACATCCTCTACCTGGGCGGTCTCGGCTACGCCTCCGGTGTCGACGAGTGGGGCCCGGCCACCGGAGTCCGCAACGTCATCATCATCTTCATCACCCGGATCCTGTTCTTCGGCTTCGCCCACCCGCTTTTCACCTCGATGACCGGGGTGGGACTCGGCATCGCCGCCCGTACCGCCGACCGGCGGGTGCGCGTCCTCGCCCCGGCGGCCGGCCTGTTGCTGGCGATGATCCTGCACGGCACCTGGAACCTGCTGCCGTCGCTGGTGCAGGCCACCGGCCAGGCGGCGATCTTCTTCTTCGGCATCGTCGCGCTGATGGTGCCGATCTTCTTCGGCATGGTCGGCTTCGCGGTCTGGCTGCGTGCCTGGGAGGGGCGGCTCACCGAGCGGGTCCTGCCGGACTATGTCCGGGCCGGCTGGCTCACCCCGCCGGAGGTGGCCGCGCTGGGCAGCCTGGGCCGGCGGCACGCGGCGCGGGTCTGGGCCCGCCGGGTCGCCGGTGAGCCGGGCCTGCGGGCGATGCGCGGCTACCAGTTCGCCGCCACCCGGCTGGCGTTGCTGCGCGACGGCATGCGTCGAGGACTGGACCGCAAGGTGGCCGATCGGGAGCGTACCGCCCAGGAGGAGCGGCAGTTGCTGGAGGCGATCAGCGCGTACCGGTCGTTCTTCGTGGGACGGGATCCGCAGGCCCCGGTCGGGATCTGGGACGGGCAGCGCTACCACCTGCGCTTCCCGGACGGGTCACAGCGCCCGGTCGAGGCCCCGGACTCGCCGGTGGTGCCGATCCCGGTGGTGCTGGTCCCGCCGCCGCCGTACCCGGGGCACCCGGCCGGTCACGGCCCGTCCCACTGGCCCGGCCCGGGTCCGGCCGCGCCGTGGCCGACCGGCCGGCCCTGAGCCGGCTCGCGCCCGTTGTTGCTCGGCGCGGATCAGGCCAAACCGCCCGTCAGGTCATCAGGGTGGTGAGGAAGTCGCCGAGCCCCTGGGCCATGGCCATCAACCCCGCCCCGATCGCCTTGAACATCTGGGCGGCGCCGTCCGGCCGGAACGCCATGAAGTAGATCAGGAAGGCGACGCCGCCCCAGAGCAGCAGCTTCTTCACGAGTACCGGCATCGTCCCTCCCCAGGGGCGCTGGATGCGCCTGGCTTCCCACCGGGAAGCGGCACAAACAGCCGCGCCCGGTGGCGGGGACGGCGGACGGATCACCCGGCCGGGTGGCTACAGGTAAAGGCCGGTGTTGCCGGTGGGCTCGTTCTCCACCCGTTCGGCGGCGACGGCGTGCACGTCACGCTCCCGCAGCAGCACGTACCCGCGGCCGTGCAGCTCCACCTCCGAACGGTCGTCCGGGTCGAAGAGCACCCGGTCACCGGAGACGATCGAGCGGACGTGCGGGCCGACGCCCACCGCGGTGGCCCAGGCCAACCGCTTGCCCATGGCGGCGGTGGCCGGGATCACGATGCCGGCGGTGGAGCGGCGCTCGCCCTCGCTTCCCTCCATCCGCACCAGCACGCGGTCGTGCAGCAGGCGGATCGGCAGGCCGGAGTCGAGATTCTGGTCGGCGGTCACGCGAAGACGCTACCGCGTGCCCCGGTTACGGTCGTCTGGTGGTTGAGCCCGGCCAGCCGGGGCACTGTGTGGCGGAACTGCCATACGGTGACGGCTGTCGGACGTACCCTGTCCGGACCGTCGTGCTTGGCGGCCCGGTTTCTTCCCAGGAGGTGTGCTTGAGCCGCTTCGAGCGGGTACGCGCCGGACTCCGCCGCGCGTACGAGTCGGGACGGGAGTCGGTGCGCGGTGCCCGCACCGGCGCCACCGCAGGGCCGGCGGAGCCGGGGGTGGCCTCGCCGGCGTCCCCCGGGCCCGTGGCGTCGCCGTCGGCCACCGTCGTCGGCGCCGAGCCCCCCGGCGAGTTGCACAACTCCACGACCAGCCGCGACGACGCCGACGTGCCGCACGCACTGCGGATCGCGGCCGCCTGGTCCTGGCGACTGATCGTGATCGGTGTGGTGGCCTGGGCGCTACTCAAGATCGTCGGGACGATCAGCATCGTGGTCATTCCCCTGGCGGTCGCGCTGCTGCTCTCCGCGCTGCTCGCGCCGGCGGTGGGCTGGCTGCTGAGGCTGCGGCTGCCGAGGTCGCTGGCGACCGGAGTGGTGCTGGTCGGCGGCCTGGCCGCGGTGGTCGGCACGCTGACCCTGGTGGTCAACGAGTTCATCCAGGGTGTGCCGGAGCTGAGCGAGAAGTCGTCGCAGGGCGTACGGCAGATCCAGAACTGGCTCAAGACCGGCCCGCTGCACCTGTCGGACAACCAGCTCGACCGGTACATCGACGAGGGTCAGGCGTGGGTGAACGCCAACACCGAACGGTTCACCAGCGGCGCGCTCTCCACCGCGACCACCCTCGCCGAGGTGCTGACCGGGGCCGTCCTGGTGCTCTTCGCCACCTTCTTCTTCCTCCGTGACGGCAACAACATCTGGCGTTTCCTGGTCCGGCTGCTGCCGGTGGCGGCGCGCTGGAAGGTCGACGACGCGGGCCGGGCCTCCTGGGCCACGCTCGGCGCGTACGTCCGGGCCACCGTGCTGGTCGCCTTCATCGACGCGGTCGGGATCGGCATCTTCCTGGTCATCTTCAAGGTGCCCTTCGCGTTCCCGCTGGCCGCGTTGGTGTTCCTGGGCGCGTTCATCCCGATCGTCGGGGCGACGCTCTCCGGCGGGGTGGCGGTGCTGGTGGCGCTCGTCGACAGCGGCCCGGTGACCGCGCTGATCATTCTGAGCGTGGTGATCGGGGTGCAGCAGGTGGAGGGGCACGTACTCCAGCCGTTGATCATGGGTCGGGCGGTGGCCATCCACCCGCTCGCGGTGATCATCGGGATCGCGGCCGGCGTGGTGCTGGCCGGCATCACCGGTGCGCTGGTCGCGGTGCCGCTGATCGCGGTGCTCAACACCGCCGTACGCCGGCTGGCCGCCCGTTCCGTGCCGGACACGCCGCCGGACGCGGTGGTGGTCGCCGCCCAGGCGCCCTGACCTGTCGTACCGTCGGCACCCGCGTGGCCCCGCGAACGTCGCGGTTCGCCGTCGGCGTCCGCGGGGTCGCTCGCGAGGTCGCCGCTATCTGCGCCGTCTGACGCCGCGGACACTGCCGTTTGCGGCATTCCGCGCCAGCCCAGCCCAGCCCAGCCCAGCCCGGCCCGGGGTCAGGGCCGGGTCAGGGCGGCGCCGGTCAGGTCTGGGCCAGGCGTTCGAGGGCGCCGCGGGCCACCTCGGGCCGGGTGGTGTACCAGAACGGCGGCAGCGAGCGGCGCAGGAACGGTCCGTACCCGCGCGCGGTCTCCAACCGGGAGTCGAGCACCGCGACCACGCCCCGGTCGCCGGTGGACCGGATCAGCCGCCCGACGCCCTGAGCCAGTCGGACCGCCGCGATCGGCACGCTGACCGCCGAGAAACCGGAGCCGCCGCCGGCGTCCACCGCCGCGGCCCGGGCCGCCGCGAGCGGCTCGTCGGGCCGGGGGAAGGGCAGCCGGTCGATGACCACGAGCTGGCAGGAGTCACCCGGCACATCCACTCCCTGCCAGAGCGACATCACCCCGAACAAGCAGCTCGACCGCTCCTGGCGGAACCGGCGGACCAGCAGGGGCAGCGCCTCCTCGCCCTGGAGCAGCACCGGCAGATCGGTGCGTCCCCGGACCAACTCCGCGGCCTGCTGCGCGGCCCGTCGCGACGAGAAGAGCCCGAGGGTACGCCCACCGAGCGCGCCGACCAGCGCCAGCAACTCCTCGCCGGCCACGTCCGGCAGCCCGGACACGCTCGGGCGGGGCAGGTGCGCGGCGACGTAGAGGATGCCCTGCCGGGCGTAGTCGAACGGGGAACCGACGTCCAGCGAGCGCCAGCCGGGCCCTTCGGTGGCCGGAACGGTCCCGGTGGCGGCCCGACTGCCCGGCGCGGCAGCCACCGGGGCGGTGGGGACCGCCGCGTCACCCCGGGCGGTGCTGGCGG
>NZ_SMJY01000136.1:0-16640 GCF_004348355.1 Micromonospora sp. KC721
GCCCGGGCCGCCCTCCTCGCAGGCGAGGCCGACCAACGCCAGCAGGCAGGCGACGGCGGCGACCCAGCGGCGTGGCATGTCTTCCCCCGCTCCGACGGCTCGCGGTGACGACATGGTGACTGTAGGGGGTCGGTGGGGTGGGGTGGTTGCCTCGGGTCGGTTACCCGGCAGATACGACATGTGGAAACATCTATCTGCTAGCTGCCTGCGCGGGTCTGCACGTAAGGTTCGGCCGGTTAGTCCCCTCCGTCCCGGGGTAGCCCGAGGGAATGACGAGATCGCAGCCCCGGCGTGCCCGCGGCACGGTCGGCCACGCCTACAGCGCGTTGAACACGCGGGCCGTGCTGGCCCTGTTCGGGCTGGTCAGCATGACCGTCTTCGCGGTGTTGGCGTTCCGCGCCGACGTCGCCTGGCTGGGCGTGGTCTGTGCCCTCCTCGCCGTGGTAGCCGTGGTCGACCTGGTCGTCATCCAGCGCCGCCGGGCCGCCCGCCACCGCGAGGAGCCGGGCGTGCGGCACTCACTCTTCGAGTGACAGGAGCACGAATGGCCATCGCCACCACCAACCCCGCCACCGGGCGGACCCTCAAGTCGTACGACCCGATGTCCGACGAGCAGATCGACGCCGCCATCGAGCGGACCCACCTTGCCTTCCAGCAGCTACGCGGCACCACGATCGCCCAGCGGGGGCGGTGGCTGACCGCTGCCGCCGACCTGCTCGACGCCGACCGCGACGCCACCGCCCGGCTGATCACCACCGAGATGGGCAAGACGTACGCGGCGGCCAGGGCCGAGGTGACCAAGTGTGCCAACGCCTGCCGCTTCTACGCCGCACACGCCGAGCGGATGCTCGCCGACGAGCCGGCCGACGCCGAGGCGGTTGCCGCGAAGCGGGCGTTCGTCCGGTATCAGCCGCTCGGCCCGGTACTGGCGGTGATGCCGTGGAACTTCCCCCTCTGGCAGGTGACGCGGTTCGCCGCGCCGGCCTTGATGGCCGGCAACACCGGACTGCTCAAGCACGCCTCCAACGTGCCGCAGACCGCCCTATACCTGGAGGACCTGTTCCGCCGGGCCGGTTTCCCGGAGGGTGCCTTCACCACTCTGCTGGTCGGTTCGGACGCCGTCGGGCGCGTCCTGACCGATCCCCGGGTCCGCGCCGCCACCCTCACCGGCAGCGAGCAGGCGGGCCGGTCCATCGCCCAGATCGCCGGCCGGGAGCTGAAGAAGACCGTGCTGGAACTTGGCGGCAGCGACCCCTTCGTGGTGATGCCCTCGGCCGACCTGGACCGGGCGGCCGAGGTGGCCACCACCGCGCGCTGCCAGAACAACGGCCAGTCCTGCATCGCCGCGAAGCGGTTCATCGTCCACACCGACGTGTTCGACGCCTTCGTCGAACGGTTCGTCGCGCACATGTCCGCGCTGCGGGTCGGCGACCCGATGGACGAGAAGACCGACGTCGGCCCGCTGGCCAGCGAGCGCGGTCGGGACGAGGTCCACGCCCAGGTGCGCGACGCGGTGGAGCACGGCGCCACGGTGCTCTGTGGCGGGCAGCAGTCCGACGGCGACGGCTGGTTCTACCCGCCGACGGTGGTCACCGACCTGACCCCGCAGATGCGGATGTGGTCCGAGGAGGTCTTCGGGCCGGTCGCCGGCCTCTACCGGGTCTCCTCATACGACGAGGCCGTCGAGGTGGCCAACGGCACCGCCTTCGGTCTGGGCGCCAACGCCTGGACCGGCGACCCGGCCGAGCAGGAGCGCTTCGCCACCGACCTGGAGGCCGGCAACGTCTTCATCAACGGGATGACCACCTCGTACCCGGAGCTGCCCTTCGGCGGGGTGAAGAACTCCGGGTACGGGCGCGAACTGTCGGCCGTCGGGATGCGCGAGTTCTGCAACACCAAGACCGTGTGGGTGGGGCAGGGGGCCGCCCCGGCCGGGACCGGCGCGCACGCCGAGTAGCGATTGACCGGACGCCGTCATGGGTAGGAAGGCTGCCCATGACGGTGTTCGGTTTCCACGCCTCCCACGAGCAGATCCACCCGCGCAAGCTGCTGGACGCGGTGATCCACGCGGAGCGGGCCGGGTTCGGGGCGGCGATGTCCTCGGACCACTTCTCGCCGTGGAGCCGGCGCCAGGGGCACTCCGGGTTCGCCTGGTCCTGGCTGGGTGCGGCGCTCCAGGCGACGAACCTGCCGTTCGGGGTGGTCAACGCCCCGGGCCAGCGCTACCACCCGGCGATCATCGCGCAGGCGATCGGCACCCTCGCCGCGATGTACCCGGGCCGATTCTGGGCCGCGCTCGGCTCCGGCGAGGCGAGCAACGAGCACATCACCGGCGACGTCTGGCCGCGTAAGGACGTGCGCAACGCCCGGCTGCGGGAGTGCGTCGACGTCATCCGTGCGCTGCTGGCCGGTGAGGAGGTCAGCCACGACGGCCTGGTCCGGGTGGACCGGGCGCGGCTGTGGACCTGCCCGGAGCAGCCGCCGGCGCTGATCGGCGCGGCGGTGAGCGTGCCGACCGCGAGGTGGTGCGCCGAGTGGGCCGACGGCCTGATCACGGTCAACGCGCCGGTGGAGCACCTGCGGCAGGTGATCGACGCGTACCGGGGGGCGGGCGGTCGCGGGCCGCTTCATCTGCAGGTGCACCTCAGTTGGGCGCCCGAGCAGGCCGAGGCTGAGGCGATCGCGTACGAGCAGTGGCGCAGCAACGTCTTCGCCCCGCCGGTCTGCTGGGATCTGGAGACCCCCGAGCACTTCGACGTGGTCAGTGAGCAGGTGCCGATGGCGCAGGTCGCCGAGGTGGTCAACGTCTCGGCCGATCTGGGCCGGCACGTCGGCTGGCTGGAGGAGTACGTGGCGCTGGGCTTCGACCAGATCGCGCTGCATCACGTGGGGCAGCAGCAGCGCGGGTTCATCGACACGTTCGGCGCCGAGGTGCTGCCCAAGCTGCGTACGGTGGCCTGAGCCTGCTTCCGCTACAGTGACTGCCCTTTTCGATCGGGGGGTCGGGCTGCGTGAGCCGACAGGGATGGCGTAGCGGCGAAAGCGGCTCGTCTTCGTGGCAAACAACACCGTCGCGCAGGATCCATCGGCTGGTCGTCCCGTGGTCGCGTGCCGTCGCCGACACTGCTTGATCAGGTGTCCGCTCATGGCCGCCGGACGAGCGTCACGTTGCGTGTCAGGTGCCGGGGTAGGGCGAACGCCCGGTGGTAGCCGATGTGCGCGCGAAGTGGCGGAAGGTATTGCGTACGCGACGATAGCCGGGGCCGCCGAAATTGAGCGGCGGCCCCGGCGACCGCAGGCCACCGGTGTTCTGGTGCGATCTTTGATCAACGAATGAAGGTGATGTCCGGGTGTTTCGGTGATGGGCCGCCGAGCAGCGGCTGGGCGCGATCACGCAGGTGCTGGTCGAAGAACGCGGCGACGTAGGCGCTTTGTGACTGGATGATCCGCCTCGGGTTGACGGTGCCGATCGAGCCGGCCACCACACCTTCGCGCAGCGTGAACACCGCGTCGAGTTGGGGCAGCAGCGCCTGGTGGTCGGTGAAGCTGAAGTGCTCACCGTCCGGGACGTACAGGTCGAGTTTCCAGCCGGTCGAGTTTGCCCAGAACGTCCGCCACTCCACGGCTTCGAGGTGGGTGTGTGGCTTACCGCCGCTGAGGCCGGCGCCCATCAGCAGGAAGGGACGGTCCAACCCGCGGGTGACCACGTCCCCGAAATCGCTGTTGCTGATGCGGTATGCCATGCTGCCGTCCAGATTGGCTCCGGCGTCCAGCCGCCGGTCGACGAGCATCGCCTCGGCTGCGGTGAAGCCGCCGCCGGAGTGCCCGAACATGCCGGCACGCGACAGGTCGAGCGCCGCGCCGAGGCCACGTGGCAGCCGCCGCCTGCCCGCGTCGGGGTTACCACCGGCGGCGAGGACGGCGAGTTGGTCGAGGACGAACCGGGTGTCCTGCACGCGAGCGCGGATCATTGTGCGGCCCACCTCGGTGGGTGCCAGGTCGGGTAGGCGTTGGGTCTCCAGGCGCCCACCGGGGAACTCCACGCCGAGCGTCTCGTAGGTGTGGTCGACCGTCACCACCACGTATCCGCGGCTGGCCAGCTCCTCGACGAGGATCGTGCCCTCGGCGCGGAACCGTGCGGCGCCGGGCGAGTACATGACGACTGGAAAACCACTGTGGTTGGCGAGCGCCGGAGCCCCGGTGCGGGCATGGGTGGTCAGGCCCGCCCAGTTGACCTGGCCGGCGTCGATGCCGAGCGTCGCGGCGAGGTCCTTGTCGTACAGCTTCGCCGCGAGGGGTGGCAGGTATGGAGCCAGTGGTTCGCGGCCCGCCGGCCGGGACGGGTACCACACGGTGGCCATGAGTTCGCGTGGCCGGCTGCTCACCCACGGGTCGGTCCGGTCGCGGTCGACGAGGTGAAGTTCGGTGGCGCCGACCGGGTACGGGCCGGTGGGCGCGGGCAGGCTGAGTCGTAGTGGTGTGCTCGATGGCGGCGTCGATGCCGGTGCGGTCTGTCCGATCGCCGCCGGCATCGCTAACGCGATTACGGCCGAGACCGCAGCCGCGGCGCCGCCGAGCAGCCACCGTCGGGAATGTGTGCGCATGCCGCAAGCCTCACCCGTATCGCCGCCCGGCCGGATCTGGCGATCGTCATCGAGCCGACCCTGAGGATTCTCAGGGCCGATGGACATCCTTCGTGCACTGCGGACGGCCTGCCGAGCTTTGTAGCGTCCAACGCATGATCGAAATGCTGGAGTCGGCGATCACCTCGCCCTGGGTCTATCTCGCGTTGTTCGCCATCGCCGTGCTCGATGGATTCTTCCCGGTCGTGCCGGCGGAGACGATGGTGATCACCGCCGGGGTGTTCGCCGCCAGCGGCGCACCCGACCTGGTCGCGGTCATCGTGGTGGCCGCGCTCGGCGCGTTCGTCGGCGACCACATCTCCTACCAGATCGGCCGCCGGGCCGGCGCGGGCATGGTGCACCGGCTCCGGCCGGGGGGTCGCCGCCGGGCCGCCTTCGACTGGGCGGCGAACGCCCTCGCCGTGCGCGGTGGGCTGCTGCTCGTCGTCGCCCGTTACATTCCCGGCGGGCGGACCGTGGCGACAATGACCACCGGCGCGGTGGCGTACCCCCGGCGGAGCTTCGCGCTGTTCGCCGCGCTCGCCGCCGGATCGTGGGGCGTGTACTCGGCGCTGGTCGGGTATCTCGGCGGCGCCGCGTTCGAGCACGACAAGGTCAAGGGTTTGCTCTTCGGGCTGGGGCTCGCGGCCAGCGTCACGGTGCTGGTGGAGGTCGGCCGGTGGCTGCACCGTGGCAGGAGGTCCTACTCAGCCTCCGAAGTCGTTGTCAACCAGGCCGGCCTCGTGGGCGACGATGGCGGCCTGCACCCGATTTCTCACCTGCAGCCGGGACAGGATCGTGCTGACGTAGCTCTTCACGGTCCCCTCGACGAGAAAGAGTCGCTGCGAAATCTCTAGGTTGGACAGGCCGGCGCCGAGCAGCGCGAGCACCTCACGCTCGCGCTGGGTCAGGCCGGTGACCCGGTCACGGGCGGCGCCACGGGTCAACGATCCCGCGCTGGCCTCGGTGAGGATGCGCCGCGCCACCTTCGGCGACAGGTACGCCGCACCGGCCGCGACCGCGCGGACGCCCGCGACCAGGTCCCGAGGGTCGGCCGCCTTCAGCAGAAAGCCACTCGCGCCCGCTGCCAGCGCCCGGGCCACGTAGTCCTCCTCGTCGAACGTGGTGAGCATGGCCACCGCCGTCTCCGGCACCACGCGGCGCAGCTCCTCCGCGGCGGTGAGCCCGTCCATCCCGGTCATCCGGATGTCCAGCAGCACGACGTTGGGCTGGTGCCAGTGGGCCAACTCGATGGCCGTCCGACCGTCGCCGGCCTCGGCGACGACCTCGATCCCGTCGTCGGACGCCAGGATTGCCCGCGCTCCGGCCCGGATCATCGGCTCGTCATCGGCGATCAACACCGTGATCATCGCACCGTCCCGGCAACCACCGTTTTGTCGATCAGCCGCCCGTCAACGAAACACAGCCGGTACACGTCGATCGGTCCACCGAACAGGTCCTGCGTCACCCGGTAATACTCGCACCGGGCGCCCGCCGGCACGGGCGGCTCCGGCACATCGGGCCGTCCATCGACCTGCTGCGGTGGCAGCTGGCCGGCGATGCCCGGCCGCTGCTGGCCAACGCGCAGCGCGTCGTAGGCGGCAGGTGCGAGGAAGGAGTGCGTGACCTCGTACCCGCGTATACCGAACATCAACACCAGCACCACCATCCCGATCGAGCCGGGCACGGCGACCGCGACCGCCATGCCACGACGGGCAGCCCTGCGCACCTGCGACAGGTGCCGCGTGGAGTCCGATCCTTCGCCCTCGTCGGCGCCACGGCCGATCGGGACGCCGGCGTACGGCAGTTCCGCTACCACCTCGTAACCGCCGTCCCGGTGGCCCGCACGCAGTGCCCCACCGACCAGCCGAGCCCGCTCCCGCAGCCCGGGCAGGCCCTGCCCGCCACCGACTGCGGCCGGCGACGCACCGACGCTCGGCCGGCCGTTGGTAACCGTGACGGTCAAGGCTGCCGCACCGTACATCAACCGCACCGTGACCCGCGCTCCAGGCGCATGCTTCACAGCGTTGGTCAGCGCCTCCTGCACCACTCGGTGCGCTGTCCGGTCCACAGTCACCGGCACGGAGGCGGCCACGCCGGTGGTGACCAGCTCAACCCACACCCCGGACGCCCGCGAACGCGCGACCAGCTCCGCGACGGTTTCCCCCGCGGGCTCGACCGGTGCCGCGCTAGTCTCGTCACGCAGCACGCCGACAATCTCCCGCAGTCGCTCGGTGGCCTCGACCGAAGCCGCCCGCAGCTCACCGAGCACGCTGCGGTGTGGCTCGGTCAGGCCACGATCCAGCTCCAGCGCACCCGCGCGCATCGCGATCAGACTCAGCTCGTGACCGAGCGAGTCGTGCATGTCCCGGGCGATTCGCGTCCGCTCAACCAACCGGGCCTCCCGAGCCACCAGCGACCGCTCCCGCTCAAGCTGCTCGGCGCGTTGCCAACCGGCCGCCGCCAGCAGCGCGCGCAGTTGGCGGTACCGCCCAGCCAGCCACGGCAACACGCCGAAGAACAACAGCGAAACGGCGACATCGAACCAGCCCCAGATCTCGTCCATCGCTGCCGCGATCGTCAACCCCACCACGGCGACGACCGAAAAGACCGCTGCGGCCGGGACTGTGGTGCTTACCCGCCGGCCCGCCGACAGTCCCGCCACAGCGGACACCAGCACCGGCCACACGTCTGACTCGGACGGTTCCCAAAGCTGGACCAGATTCGCCGCGGCACCGACCAGCAGCGCACAACCCGGCCACCGCCGGCCCGTGACGACCACGAGACCCGACCACGCAACGCCGGCGGCGACCTGACACCACTGCGGCGCCGAATCCGCGACAACCCCCGCGAACAACGCCAACCACAGCAGGACATCCACCACAGCCGCCCGATGGCGAGGGGATGATCCAAACATCCGGCCAGCGTACGACGCTCCGGGCAGAATCAGCGGATCCGGCAGGGCGAGCACCGGGGATCGGGGCTGCTTCTAATCGTGGCCGAGGAGCTCCAAGGCGTTGACATCCATCTATCGATGGGGCTAACTTCGTCGCGGGAAAGCCCTTTCCTCGGGAGGAAGTTCCGGCAACCCCCCACCCTCCCGGTGGAGCGGTGCGTACCGTCCCCGGCCGTGCAACCGGCCGACCACGCGCCGTTCCGGTCCATCCTGGCACGAGGAGGAGATTCCGTGCGTAAAACACCGAACCGTACCCGAGTCGGACGCGGAGCCGTCGGCGCCGTGCTCGCCGCAACCCTCGTCGCGGGCTTCGGGCCGGCCGCCGTCGCCGCGCCCGCGGCGTCGGACGTGGCTGCCGCGCCGGCCGCCGCCACGCCGGTGACCACCCTGGCGAACTGGCCGTCGCCGTCCGGCAGTGTGAAGGTCAACGCCACCGTTCCCGTTCCCAGCAGTGGTCTCGACGGCGGGATGAAGCGCTACTACGGCATCGGCGACGGCGGGCAGAGCGAGAAGCAGGACCCGATGTTCGAGCTGGCCCCCGGAGCGACCCTGCGGAACGTGATCATCGGAGCCCCGGCCGGAGACGGCGTGCACTGCAAGGGCAACTGCACCCTGATCAACGTCTGGTGGGAGGACGTGGGTGAGGATGCGGCCACGTTCAACGGCGGCAGCAGCTACACGGTGGACGGTGGCGGTGCCCGCTCCGGCTCGGACAAGGTCTTCCAGCACAACGGTGCGGGCACGGTGACCATCCGAAACTTCCGGGTGGAGAACTCCGGAAAGCTCTACCGGGCCTGCGGCAACTGCTCCACCTCGCACCAGCGGCACGTGGTGCTCCAGAACGTGACCGCCACGAAGGTCAAGACGCTCGTGGGCATCAACTCCAACTGGGGTGACACCGCCCGGTTCTCGAACATCACGGTCGTCGGGGACAGCGGCAGGAAGACCAAGATCTGTACCCGCTTCCAGGGCGTGAAGAAGGGCAGCGAGCCGAAGGAGCTGGGTTCCGGCCCGGACGGCAAGCACTGCCTCTACCGGGACTCGGACATCGCCTGGCGCTGACAGCGCGGCTGACGCCGCATCCACCGGCCCGTCGTCGCGGGGCAGGCCCGGACGGGCCTGCCCCGCTCGACGTATGACGGATCCGTTATGAAACCTATGGGCGTCGATGCATTTAATATCAGCAAACATTGATCGATGGGAGGTCGGATGATCCGACGTCAGTTCTCGCGTATGGCCGTGGCCCTGCTCGCGACCGTGGTGGCCACCGCCGGCATGGTCGCAACGGCAGGCACGGCCGCCTCTGCCGCGCCGCGGACCGTCTACTACGACGCGAGCCGGGCCGGCGAGTTCCGCACCAACTTCGACCGGGCCGCCGCCATCTGGAACAGCTCGGTCAGCAACGTCCGGCTCGCCCCCCGCACCCCGGGCAACATCACCATCTACGTCGACTCGGGCTGGCCCCGCGCGCAGACGACCAGCCTGGGCAACGGCCGGGTCTGGATGGGCTGGCAGGCCGTCAACCAGGGGTACGACCGGACCCGCATCGCCACCCACGAGATCGGCCACATCCTCGGCCTGCCGGACCGGCGTACCGGCCTCTGCTCCGATCTGATGTCCGGCAGCAGCGCCCCGGTCTCCTGCACCAACGCCACCCCGAGCCCCGCCGAGGCGGCCCGGGTGAACGCCCTCTTCGCCGGCAGCGCGGCGGCGCGGGATGCTGCGGCGACCTACACCTGGACCGGCACCGACATCGGCCCGTTGGTGGTCGGTGGTCGGCCGGCCAGCGAGAACTACCCCTGGATGGTCTACGTCTCCGGCTGCACCGGCACCCTCGTCAAGGCCAACTGGGCGGTGACCGCGGAGCACTGTCCGACGCCCTCGTCGGTGCGGGTGGGAAGCAACAACCGCACCAGTGGTGGGACGGTGGTCCGAGTGATCCGGGCGGTCAACCACCCCAGGATCGACGTGAAGCTGCTGCAGCTGGCCAACTCGGTCAGCTACGCCCCGGCCCCGATCCCGACCACCTCCGGCGCGGTCGGTACGGCCACCCGGATCATCGGCTGGGGTCAGACCTGCCCGCAGCGCGGGTGCGGTTCCGCGCCCGCGGTCGCCAACGAACTCGACACCTCGATCGTCGCCGACAACCGGTGCCAGGGCATCGACGGCACGTACGAGATCTGCACCAACAACACCAACGGCAACTCGGGCGCCTGCTACGGCGACTCGGGCGGCCCGCAGGTGCGCCGGATCAACGGGGTCTGGCACCTGATCGGCGCGACCAGCCGGGCCGGCAACAACAACTCCACCTGCGCCACCGGCCCGTCCATCTACGGCGACCTGCCGTCGATCCGTACCTGGATCAACACGCAGGTCGGCGGCCTGCCCACCGCCTGAGCACCAGCCGCACGACCGGGGCGTCCGTGCCAGCCGCAGCGTGACACGGGCGCCCCGCCGCGCGTACCGACGCAGCTCGACCCGGCCTGGCGGAGGTGCTGGCGGCCGAGATGGCACTGGGCCCGGACATGGGCGATCGGGTCACCGTGCGGCGGCCGGTGTGACGGCTCACGCGTCGAAACGGTGAACCCGGTCGTCGATGTCCCCGGTGCTGCGTATCCCGCGGATGTATGTCGCAGTGAGCGCAACGGCCCGGTCCTCGTCATGGGAGAGAGCTGCCAGGGCGCGTGAGGCGGTGATCCCCGGGATACCCGCGAGTGCCTGTGCCAGCCGCCGACGTACCGCCGATCCACCGGTGTCCTGGGCGAGGCGGTCGACGATTCTGGCAGCGATCTGATCCGCCAACGCCGGATCATCCGCCAGCGCGCTCAGCGCATCGGCGGCATCGACGTCATTCGACTCGTCGATGATCATGTTGACGAGTGTCGGGACCGCGTCGGCCACTCCACGTGCCCCGAGCGCCAGGGCCGCACACCGCCGGACCGCGATGTCGGCGTTCGTGAGGGCGTCCCGCAGCAGCGCGGTCGCCGCACCGTTCGGAATTTCGGCGATGCATTGGGCGGCACGTTTCCGCACCTCGGTCGCGGGTGAGCCGAGGCCCTCCGCCAGCAGCGCCAACCCGTGCTCGCCGGATCGCCGCAAAGCCCATCGAAGGGCTCCGGCGACGTTCGGGTCCGTCTCGTTCAGCGCTGCCTCGACCAGAGCCTCCACCGGCACCGGAACATCCCCGACCGACGACAGGGCCGCGCGCTGGCGCCTCCCGGCGCTCTCCGACCCCAGCGCATGGAGCAGGGCGACGACCTGGAGGACGTCCTTCCAGTCGGCGGGTTCCGCGGCAGCGATCCGACGGAGTCGCGTGAGCAGTTCCGTCTCGGTCGCGATGCGGTCCCGCGTCTGGCGGATGAGGTCGTCGACGAGCCCTGAGGGCGTGAAGCCGGGATCGTCCAACGCGCGCCTGACGTCACGCAGCGACAGCCCCAGCGCCCGCAGGCTCTCGATATGGAAGATCCGCTGGATGTCCTCACTGGAGTATTCCCGATAGCCGGCGTCGGAACGGCCCGTTGGCCGTACCAGGCCGAGCGAGTCGTAGTGCCGGAGCATGCGGGCGCTGACCCCGGAGCGTCGTGCCACCTCGCCGATCAACACTGCCGGTCATCCCTCCTGGCTGGCCGGGCCGAGGGCTACGATGCGCTTCGCCTCCTCGATGGCGAACTCGAATCCGGCATCCGGATCGCGCAACAGTCGCTCTGTGGCGATCGCGTGCTGGCGCACGCGAGGGTCGGGACTCGTCCCCGCGGCGCTCAGGGCCGGCATGATCACCTCACCGAGCGCGATCAGCGCGCGGCTGAGGCTCAACTGCGTCTCACGCTCACCGCGCCCGAGCTGTGTCGCGAACACCGCGGCCAACTCGGCTTCTTCACCGTCGGGCACGAGGACGACCGCTGCTCGCCAGGCGGCCCGTGCCACCTCCTCGTCGGCGTCGGTCAGCAGGGCCCGGGTGACCGCCGGCCACGCTCGCCGGTCCCCGATCTTGGACAGCGTGTGCAACGCCTGGCTTCGGGCCTGGCCGCGCTCGGAGCGGAGTTCGTCAACGAGCTTCGGGACGGTGACTGCAGGCGAGTGGCGGGTGAGAGCCCACGTCAGCATGTCGCGCACGTAGAAGTCCGGCTCCGTCGCGCATCGCTCGATGAGCGTGTCGACGAACCGCGGGTCAGGGGCCGCGCCGACCGCCAGTGCCGCTCGCAGCCGCACCGAGGAGTTGCTGCTCTGCAGCCCCTGCAGAGCTCGCGCCGTGTTCGTGTCCTCTTGCGGTCTGGTCATCGCAACCACCTCCTCGTCACAGTGAAGACCTTCTCACCGTGTCAAGGTCAAGCGGGCCACGCCACGAGAACCTGGGCGCGCGCTCGCGGCTGGACCGGAGGGCGTCGCCACGGATCGCGGAACGCGGCATGCCCGTCTCCCGTTGCGGGAGAGCACGACATGCCGCAGGCCGGTGGGCTCCCGCCCGGGGCGCGGTGCCCCGGGCGGGAGGAACCTCAGGACAGGGCGCAGGACGCGCCGTTGAGTGTGATCAGGTTGGGCTCGGGGTTGGCCAGGGAACCGGGCTTGCCGATCAGCCCGAAGGTCACCCTGCCGCCGGGCGCGATCTTCGCGTTGTACGACAGGTCCTTCGCCGTGACGGTGGCCCCGACCTGGCTCACCTGGGCCGACCAGCCTCGGACGACCTCCTGGTCACCGGTGAAGGCGTAGCGCACGGTCCAGCCGTCGACCGCCTCCGGGCCGGTGTTGCGGATGGTGACCTGGGTGTTGAAGCCGTCCGGCCAACTGCCGTGGACCTGGTACGTCGCCGCGCAGGTCTGCGCCGGCACCGCCCCGGCGTCGCCCTGGTCGGCGAGGAACGACGCCAGCCAGGCCAGCGCCGAGTTCCAGTTGATCGCCACCTCGTTGGTCGAGTACGAGTTGATGTCGTCGACGTAGCAGAACATCGGCTTGCAGCCCTTGAGCAACTGGGCGACGAACGGGTCCTGAAGATCGGCGTTCGGGCCGCCGGCCAGCGAACCGGCCGGTGGCCTCGGCATCGACGGGTCGAGCTGGTGGCCGAAGATCCGGCTGTGTTGGTTGCGGGCGTGCTGCTCGCCCCAGCCGGTCACGTACGACATGTTCAACGCGTTGCGTCCGAACAGGTAGTCCGCCGCCTGCACCGCGCCGTCGCGGTACGTCGCGTTCCGGGTCAGGTCGAAGGCGGTTGCCAGCACGACCGCATTGTTGATCATGCTGCTGGTGGCGCCCCAGAAGTAGCCGTTCGCGGGCATCGGCAGCCCGTACGCCTGGGCGCGCAGCGTCGCCAGGTACGCGTCGGCGGCCTCGGTCACCGAGGCGCGGATGCGGGCCTTCTCCGCGGCGGGCAGCCCGCTGGGCACGGTGGCCAGGTCGAGCCGGCCCAGCGCCGCGACGTCCCGCCAGCCGAAGCCGTTGGCGGCGAAGACCTCGCCGGTGTGGTGCTTCGAGGCGGTCACGTCGGCCAGGTGGGTCTTGTCGCCGTAGGTCAGGTACAGCTCGGCCGCCGCCCAGTAGAACTCGTCGCTGACGTCGGTGTCGTCGTACGGGCCGCCGCCGACGCCGCTGTTCGGGGCGTACACCGCGGGGTTGGCCTTGGCCGCCGCGTAGGCGGTCTTCGCGGCGGTGCCGCAGCGGGCCGCGAACGCCGCGTCGTAGGGGGCGAAGAGGCGGGCGCACTGGGCGGCGACGGCGGCCAGGTTGAGGGTGGCCGCGGTCGACGGCGGGTGCAGCTCGCGCGGCTGCGGATCCTTCTCGGGAGCCAGCGGTAGCCCGGTCCACTCCCGGTCGTGGATCTTGTGGTGGGCCATCCCGGCGAGCGGCTTGCCGGCCGGCACCTGCATACGCAGCAGGAACTCGATCTCCCAGCGGGCCTCGTCGAGGATGTCCGGCACGTCGTTGCCGCGCTCGGGCACCCGCAGGGTGGAGTCGCCGAGCGCCGCGCCACCCTCGGCGGTCTGCGCGGTCTTGGTCCGCTCGAACGTGTTCAGCAACTGGTAGGTGGCGATGCCGCCGTTGACCACGTACTTGCCGTGGTCGCCGGCGTCGTACCAGCCGCCCCGCACGTCCAGGGTGTAGTCACAGCTGTCGGCCGCGCACGGCACCTCGGTGTCACCCTGGTTGGGGGCCACGCCGAGGTGGCCGGCCGGGCGGGCGTACTCCGCGCCGATCAGGTCGCCGTCAATGGCGATGCCGCTGCGCTGGGCGTAGAAGAACTGCAGCGCGTCGGAGCGCAGCCGGTCGTAGACGGTGCCGGAGATGTCGAACGGGTGGCTGGTCTCGCCGTCGGCGGTGAGGGTGTAGCCGGTGCCGGGCGTGCGGTGGGCCGAGAAGTCGATGGTCTGCACGTGCTGCCCGGATGCCTCGTCGACCCCGCGCGGGGTGCTGCGACCGCTGGCCACCACCGCGCCCGAGGCGGAGCGCAGCTCCCAGTCCAGCGGGTCGGTCTTCTCGGTCACCACGGTGGCGTTCTTCGGCCCGCCGGGTAGATAGCCCACCTGGTTGACCCGGACCCGCGGCCCGGTGTTCGGCACGTACGGCGGGGCCGGCTCGCCGCCGCGCAGCGAGACGTTGTCCAGGCAGACCCGCTGCTCGGCGGCGGCGCCGCCGACCTGGAAGATCAGCTGGGCGTTCGGGTTGTCGTCGGGGACGGTGACGTTCTGCTCCACCCGGGCGGTCTGCGGCCCGGCGGTCGCCGACACGGTGGCGTACGCGGTGTAGGGGGCACTGCCGAGTTGGAGGACCGCCTTGACCGTCGTGCCCGGGTCGGCGGAGATGTCGAAGCCGAGCCGGTACTCCGCGCCGGCGTTGAGCTTCACCCCGTCGTGGCCGATGCCGGCGTCCCACGGGTTGGCCAGGCCACCGGGAACCGTGGTGCAGAACCGGCCGTCGGACACGCCGCTGGGGCCGGTGCCGTAGGTGAACCAGGGCGACATTCCTTCGCTGAAGTCGCCGTTGCTGATCTGTTCGGGCGCGTCCGGGGGCACCTCGGCGTGCGCCACGCCGGCACCGGCGGTGGTGACCGCCAGGGTGGTCGCGGCCAGCAGCGCGAGGTTGCGCCGGTGGCGTCGGAGCAGGATCACGGGGGGATTCCTTTCCGGAGGGACGGAGAGCGGTGGGGGGCACGGAGAACACCCGTTCTGGGAGCGCTCCCAGCATCAGCCGATGTTTCCAGTGCGTCACGCCCCTGTCAATCGATCGGACTGGATGAGGTTGGACGCCGTTCGGTCGGCGGAAACGCGAGCGGCAGTGACATTCGCCGCGCCACACGCCGTCGTACCGATCCCCTAGAGACAACACGGCCCTTCGCCTGGCAGGCTGCCTCCCATGACCCTGAAGCTTCGTTCCGTCGGGACGAGCGACCGTGGGCTGATCCGCAGCGGAAACCAGGACGCCCTGCACGCCGGTGCCTGGCTCGTCGCCGTCGCCGACGGCATGGGCGGGATGGCGGCCGGTGACCTGGCCAGCCGGATCGCCATCGACGCGATCGCCCCCCTGGACGTGGAGACCCCCGAGGACGCCCTGGTGGCCGCGCTGCAGAGCGGCATCGAGTTGGCCACGGAGCGGATCCGCCAGGCGGTCGCCGAGAACCGGGACCGGCAGGGCATGGGCACCACCCTGACCGCCCTGCTCTTCGCCCGCACCGGCAGCTGCCTGGCCCTGGCGCACGTCGGCGACTCCCGGGCCTACCTGTTCCGCGAGGGGACCCTGAAGCAGATCACCCGGGACGACACCTTCGTCCAGATGCTCGTCGACCAGGGGCTGATCAGCCCCGAGGAGGCGGCCAGCCACCCGCGCCGCGCCGTGGTCACCCAGGCGCTGCAGGGCGAGGAGGTGTCCCCGGCGTACGCGACCATGGTGCCCTGGGCCGGCGATCGCTGGCTGCTGTGCAGCGACGGGCTCTCCAACGTCGTCCGCCCGGACACCCTCGCCGAGGTGCTCGCCGAGACCCCGGACCGGGCACACTGCACCCGCCGGCTGGTCGACCTGGCGTTGCGCGCCGGCGGCCCGGACAACATCACCGTGGTCGTCGCCGACGTCGTCGACGAGTGAGTCTCAGCGCCGCCGGGGCGTGGTGCGCCGGGTCGGCGTGGCGGTACCCGGGTCTTCGGGCCAGGGGTGGCGTGGGTAGCGCCCCCGCAGCTCGGCCCGGACCTGCGCGTACCCGCCGCGCCAGAAGGAGGCCAGGTCCGCGGTGACCGCCACCGGCCGGCCAGCCGGGGAGAGCAGGTGCAGCAGTACCGGCACCCGACCGTCGGCGATCCGGGGCGCCTCGGCCCAGCCGAAGGTCTCCTGAAGCTTCACCGCCAGCACCGGCGCGGCCGGGTCGGCGTAGTCCACCCGGATCCGCGACCCGCTGGGCACCTCGATCCGCTCCGGGGCCAGCTCGTCCAGGCGGGCCGCCGCCGGCCACGGCAGCAGCCGGCGCAGCGCCGCCGTCACGTCGACCCGGGCCAGGTCGGCCCGGCGGCGGGCGGTGGCCAGCTCCGGGCCGAGCCAGTCGTCGACGGTGGCCAGCAGCGCATCGTCGCCCACGTCCGGCCACTGCCCGCCGAGCGCCCGGTGGCAGAACGCCAGCCGCTGCCGCAGCGCGCGGGCCGCCGGCGTCCAGTCGAGCAGCGCCAGCCCCTCCCGGCGCAGCCCGTCGCGCAGCGCACCGGCCAGCAGCTCCCGCCCCGGCCGGGCCAGCGGGCGGCTGACCAGCTCGATCGCGCCCAGCCCGACCACCTCGCGGGCCACCACGTCGCCATCGGCCCAGCGCACCTCCCGCTGTGTGCGCAGCAGCGGGCCACCCGCCTCCCGGGCCGTCGCCTCGTCCACCGCGGCGGCCAGCCGGATCCGCGCGGCCGGTGCGCCGGGGGAGCGGTCCGCCACCGCGACGGCGAGCCAGTCGACGCCGGCCAGGGCCGTGCCCGCCGCCAGCTCCGCCGCGGTCCCGCCCGCCATCAGGTACGACGAGTCGCCGGCCCGGCGCACCCGGGCGAGCCGCTCCGGGTACGCCAGCCCCGCCAGCAGGCCCGCCGCCAGATCGTCGGACAGTCGCCGTC
>NZ_SMJY01000137.1:0-16473 GCF_004348355.1 Micromonospora sp. KC721
GGCGGGAACTCGGCGGGGCGGAAACAGGCTGGCTTCAGGAGGGCCGGGCGGCGGCCCGTCCGACCAACGAGCCGAGCACCTTTCCGAAGTCCAGCCCGGCCGCCTGGATGGCGAGCGGCAGCAGCGACGTCTCGGTCATGCCGGGCGAGACGTTGACCTCCAGTACGTGCGGTCGACCGTCGACGTCGACGATCAGGTCGACCCGGGAGAGGTCCCGCAGACCCAGCGCGCGGTGCGCGGCCAGGGCCACCTCGGTCACCGTCGCAGTGACCGAGGAGTCCAGCCGGGCGGGGGCGTGCCAGGTGGTGCGGCCGGCGGTGTAGCGGGCCGCGTAGTCGTACACGCCGTTGCGTGGCACGATCTCCACCGGCGGAAGGGCCTGCGGCCCGTTCCCCAGGTCGATCACGGAGACCGCCACGTCCATGCCGGACACGTACCGCTCGACCAGCGCCGTCGAGTCGTACGCGAAGCAACCCACCATCGCGGCCGGAAGGGCCGCAGCGTCCCGGACCACCGCGGCACCCAGACCGGACCCGCCCTGGGCCGGCTTCACCATCAGCGGCAGCCCCAACCGGTCCACGATCCGGTCCAGCACGGCCACCGCGCCCAGTTCCGAGAAGCGGTCGTGCGGCAGGGCCACCCAGTCGGGGGTCGGAATGCCGTTCTCCCGCAGCACCGCCTTGGCCGACGGCTTGTCCCAGGCGAGGCGGGAGGCACGGGCGTCACAGCCGACGTACGGCACGCCGCACAGGTCGAGCACGCCGCGCAGCGAACCGTCCTCACCCGTGGCGCCGTGCAGCGCGATCACCACCGCATCCGGCGGGTCGGCGTCGAGCGCGGGCAGCAGCGCCACGTCGGCGTCCCGCAGCTGTGCCTCGACGCCGATCGCGCGGAGCGCGTCGAGCACCCGGCGACCGGACCGCAGCGAGACGTCCCGCTCGTAGGAGAGGCCACCGGCGAGCACGAGAACGTGCAGATCGCCGCGGGCTGGACTGGTCATCGGGGAGTGGTCGGCAGCGGTGTCAGCCATTCCCGAATCATGCCAAGTCGGGGCCGGGCACGTCCGCCCCACCCTGCCGGCGCCGGCTCGCCGCGGTGACCGGCCCGAAGACCCGACGCATGGCGATCTCCTGCTCCATCACCCCGGCCAGGCGGCGGACGCCCTCCCGGATCCGTTCCGGCGGCGGGAAGGAGAAGTTCAGCCGGATGTTGCCGGCCCCGGAGCCGTCGGCGTAGAAGCCGGTGCCGGGGACGTACGCGACCCGGGCGGCGATCGCGCGCGGCATCATCGCCTTGGCGTCGAGCCCGTCCGGCACGGTCGCCCACACGAACAGGCCACCACCCGGATTCGTCCAGGTGGTGCCCTCCGGCATCAGATCCTCCAGTGCGGTGAGCAGCGCGTCCCGCCGTTCCCGGTAGACCTCCCGGTAGACCTTCAGCTGCTGCCGCCACGGCATGGTGGACAGGTACGTGGCGACGGCGGCCTGCGCGTACCCGCTGGGGCAGAGAATCTGCGCCTCGCTGGCGATCACCAGCTTGTCGCGGACCGCGTGCGGGGCGAGGATCCAGCCGACCCGCAGCCCCGGGGCGAAGGTCTTCGAGAAGGTGCTCAGATAGAAGACCCCGTCGCGGCGACGGGCCCGCAGCGGCGCGGGAGCCTCCCCCTCGAAGCCGAGCTGACCGTACGGGTCGTCCTCGACCACCAGCAGCCCGGCGCGCTCGCAGATGTCGAGCACCCGTTCGCGGCGCTCCTCGCTCAGTGTCACCCCGGTCGGGTTCTGGTAGGTGGGAATGGTGTAGAGGAACTTCACCCGCCGGCCGGCGCGCGCCAGGTCGGCGATCGCCACCTCCAGCGCCTCCGGCACCAGCCCTTCGTCGTCCATCGGCACGTGTACAACCTGGGCCTGGGCGGCCTGGAAAACCCCGAGAGCGCCCACGTACGTCGGGCCCTCGGCGAGCACCACATCCCCCGGGTCCAGGAAGAGCCGGGCCACCAGATCCAGCGCCTGCTGACCGCCGACGGTCACCACCACGTCCTCCGGTGAGGCACCGCAGGAGGCGTCGATGCCGGAGAGGGACATCACCTCGCAGATCCGCTCGCGCAGTTCCAGGGTGCCCTGGCCGATGCCGTACTGAAGGGTGGTGACGCCCTGCTCCGAGCCGAGCTTGCCG
Organism: Micromonospora sp. KC721; assembly: GCF_004348355.1. Taxonomy (NCBI): domain Bacteria; kingdom Bacillati; phylum Actinomycetota; class Actinomycetes; order Micromonosporales; family Micromonosporaceae; genus Micromonospora; species Micromonospora sp. KC721. The sequence goes on from NZ_SMJY01000137.1 coordinate 2,173, forward strand.
AGCATCTCGCCGACCGCGTCCAGCGGCAGCGCGGCGATGTAGGGAGCGCCACCGGCCAGCGAGACGACCTCCGGCCGGCTGGCCACCGCGAACAGTGCCCGGATCTCCGATGCGGTCATCCCCCGGACCCGCCGGGCGTACCGGTCGGTGTAGTCGTCGAGCGTCGTGCCGGTCATGACATCACCTCGATCGGGTGTCGGTCGGGCTGCTGCCCGCTGGGGTACCCGCAGTGCCGGCCACCATGACGGCGCGGGACGCCGGTCGCTCGATCCTAGTCCGCCTTCGCCCCTCGTGGGCTGGTGATTTCGGGTACGTCCAAAACCCGGACCGGCGGCACCCCGGCTCGGATACGCATTCGCGCGTCCCCTCCCGTACAGCCGATGGTCGGCGTACGATCGCTCGTCGGGGGGCAGGACGGCGGTCTGCCGCGCCGGTTCCACCTCCGAGCCTACTGTGGGGGCCCACCGATGTCGCGACGCCTGGTCAGCCTGACCCTGGACACCCTGGAAGACCTGCCCCGCCCGTGCCGCGAGTGCGTGTACTGGGAGCTGGATCCGGTCTCCGCCGACCGGGCCTGCGCCGCCGGCGACCCGGGGCTGGAGAAGGAGGCATGGGTCTCCCAGACGCTGCTGGAGTGGGGTTCCTGCGGCAAGCTGGCGTACGTCGACGGCATGCCCGCCGGGTTCGTCATGTACGCCCCGCCCGCGTACGTTCCCCGCTCGATGGCCTTCCCCACCTCGCCGGTCTCCGCCGACGCGGCCCTGTTGATGACCGCGAACGTGGTGCCGGCCTTCGCCGGGGGCGGCCTGGGCCGGATGCTCGTCCAGGGGGTCGCCCGCGATCTGACCAAGCGGGGTATCAAGGCGATCGAGGCGTTCGGCGACGCCAAGTTCGGCGACGACGCGGGCGAGGCGACCCGGGCCTGCGTCGCTCCGGCCGACTTCTTTCTGTCGGTGGGCTTCAAGACGGTCCGCCCGCACCCCCGCTACCCCCGGCTGCGCCTGGAGCTGCGGACCGCGCTGAGCTGGAAGTCGGACGTCGAGTACGCGCTGGAGAAGCTGCTCGGCTCGATGAGCCCGGAGACGCTGCTGCGCCCGGTCCGGCCGGCTCCGGCCACCCACGGCGTCGCCGGCTGAGCCGCCCGGGGCCGTGCGCGGAAGACAGCGCCCCGGCACGGGCAGGGCGGTACCCTCCTCAGTCGGCCATCGCGCCGGCGGCCACCACCGCGCGCAGCTCGCTGACGTCGATCGAGCCGGTCGGCACGTCCCGTTCGACCGGGAAGAACATCCGTTGCACGGCTGCCACGATCGCTTCCACGACCCGGTCCCGGAAGCGCGGATCGATCAGCCGTTCCCGGTCCCGGGGTGAGGTGAGGTAGCCGATCTCGACCCGGACCGCCGGCATCCTGGTCAACCGGAGCAGGTCCCACGCCTTGGCGTGGGTACGGCAGTCGCGTAGCCCGGTCCGCGCCACGATCTCCCGCTGCACGAGCCCGGCCAGCCGCTCCCCGGTGGCGGAGGTGACCCCGTTGTCCGTGCCGTAGTGGTAGGTGGCGACCCCCTCCGCCTCGGGGTTGGCGTGCCCGTCGGTGTGCAGCGAGAGGAACACGTCCGCGCCGAGGGAGTTGGCCAACTGGGCCCGTTCGGTGTCGGGCAGACATCTGCCGGGGGCCGGGCCGCGGGTGAGCTGCACCCGGACGCCCACGGCGGCGAGCCGGCCCTCCAGCCGGCTGGCCAGGTCGTGCACCAGCTCCGCCTCGGTCCAGCGCAGCGGTCCGTCCGGCACCACCACCCCGGGGTCGGTGCCGCCGTGGCCGGGATCGAGGACCACCGTCCGCCCGACCAGGGTCGGTCCGGACTGCCGGATCGCGTCGGACTCGCGTAGCCACTGCGGTCGGCCGCCGACCACCTTGCGTCCGAGCCGGCGCAGCGCGCTCATGGTGTGCGGCCCGCAGGTGCCGTCCGGCGTCAGCCCTACCTCGCGTTGGAACTGGGCCACCGCACGGGAGGTGCGGACGCCGTAGATCGCGTCGGCGCGGCCCGCGTCGTATCCCATCTCCAGCAGGCGTTCCTGCAGCGATCGGACGTCCTCCCCGCAGAGGGGCTCGGGCACCGCGTGGTAGAGGGTGCGGGCGCCGAGCCGCCAGCGTGCCGCGTCCAGGGCCCGCCAGGTCTCCGCGCCGACCCGTCCGTCGACGCTGAGCCCCCGGGACTGCTGGAAGGCCCGCACGGCGCGTTCGGTGGCCGTGTCGAACGTGTCGTCGGCCGACGGGGGGAGCAGGTCGAGGCCGGTGAGGATCCTGCGGATCTCCGCCACGGCCGGTCCACGGTCACCGGGTCGGATCGGACGCACGCACGACCCCCTCTGCTGCTGGCGGGGCGCGTCAGACACGCCGGCCGGGACTTGCGGCGAAAGGCGCTCTGCGCCCAACGGATGCTTACGGAGCCTACCGTGGCCGGTCCTGGCCAGGTTGGCGGTTCGCGCAGGCCAGAGCCCAGAAAGGCGCGATCCCCGTACCCATCGGGTACGGGGATCGCGCCTGCTGCGCAGCTCAGAGCGCGGATTCGATCAGCCGGACCAACTCGCCCTTGGGCTTGGCGCCGGCGATCGACTGCACCGGCTCGCCGTTCTTGAAGACGGTGAGGGTCGGGACCGACATCACGCGGTAGGCGCGGGCGGTCTCCGGGTTCTCGTCGATGTTGAGCTTGACGATGGAGACCTTGTCTCCCATCTCGCCCGCGATCTCCTCCAGCAGCGGCGAGACCTTACGGCACGGCCCGCACCACTCCGCCCAGAAGTCCACCAGCACCGGCTTGTCGGACTTCAGCACGTCGGTGGCGAAGTTCGCGTCGGTGACGACCTTGGTTGCTCCCACTGAGACCCTCTCCTCTTCAGTTCATTCTCGATTGTTCAGCTCTGGATCGTGGCGATGAAGCGTTCCGCGTCGAGGGCCGCGGCGCAGCCGGTGCCGGCGGCGGTGATGGCCTGCCGGTACGTGTGGTCGACCAGGTCGCCGGCGGCGAAGACGCCGGGGATGCTGGTCCGGGTGCTGGGGGCCTGGACCTTGACGTAGCCCTCGTCGTCCAACTCCACCTGGTCGCGGAAGAGTTCGCTGCGCGGGTCGTGCCCGATCGCCACGAAGACGCCGGTCACGTCGAGCACCTTGGTCTCGCCGCTGTGCACGTTGCGGACCCGGACGCCGGTGACCTTGCCGTCCGCCCCGAGGATCTCCTCGACAGTGGTGTTCCACTCCACCTTGATCTTGTCGTTGCTGAGTGCCCGGTCCGCCATGATCTTGCTGGCCCGGAACGAGTCACGCCGATGGATGATGGTCACCGACTCGGCGAACCGGGTGAGGAAGCTGGCCTCCTCCATGGCGGAGTCACCGCCGCCCACCACCACGATGTGCTGCCCACGGAAGAAAAACCCGTCGCAGGTCGCGCAGGACGAGACGCCGTGCCCCAGGTACTCCTGCTCTCCCGGCACCCCCAGCGGGCGCCAGGCCGAACCGGTGGCCAGGATGACGGCCTTCGCTCGGTGGGCGGTCTGACCCACCCAGACGGTGCTGACCTCGTCCGAACCCACCTTGCCGGTGTCGGTCAGCTCGACCCGGGTGACGTCGTCGGTGAGGAACTCCGCGCCGAACCGCTCGGCCTGCTTGCGCATGTTGTCCATCAGCTCGGGGCCGAGGATGCCGTCGGCGAAACCGGGGAAGTTCTCCACCTCGGTGGTGGTCATCAGCGCGCCGCCGGACTGCACACCCTCGATGACCAGTGGCTTCAGGTTGGCGCGCGCGGCGTAGACCGCTGCGGTGTAGCCGGCCGGCCCGGAGCCGATGATGATCAGGTTGCGGACATCGTCCACTGCCGTCTCCCGATGTGTGTGTGCGGCATCGGCGGCGCACCGATGTCGATCCCGAGTGCCGACGACTCAGTCACGCCGGCAACTGACTTGCAGAACGTCATCGTACGAAGCGCGGATTCCCGGGCCGACCACGCGGTGGGTCACGTCACGCGGCAACAGAGGACCGGTGACCGCGGCATCACCCTACCCGCGCCTGGTAGCGGGTGTCCGCGCCGGACCCCGGCACGCCGCACTCGGGCCCGCTCACCCACACCCACCGATCCCCGGTCGGGTCGGCGAACCGGAGCACCAGCGCCGGCGCTCCTCGGAACGAGGCGTAGTCGACCAGCGTCAGATCGATCGGCCCCTGCCCGTGCGCGGCGGAGACCTCGGCGAGGCAGGCGTGCAGTGCCGACGGGTCACCGAGCCGGTCCAGGTTGCCAGGCCCGGCCAGCCGGCCGCCCTGCACCGCGCTCTCGTTCGGGGCGGTCTCGGAGGGTGGGCTGGCCAGTGGACGCAGGCTCGCCAGCGCGCCGTCGGCCAGCGTCTCCGGCGTCCAGTCGACACCGCTGTGCTGCGGCGCGTCGGTCACCCGGTACGCCGCCTGTTGGGCGGCGGAGCCGCCGGCTGCCGTGTCGGCGCCATCTCCGGCGCCGGAGCGTCCGAGCAGGTCGACGCCGAGCCCCATGACGGCGATCGAGGCGGCGGCGACCGCCACCGGGGCGACGAACCGGGTCCAGCGGCGCCGCCGCCCCGGCCCGCTCGCGTCGTCCCGCCGGGAAACCGGGGTACGCGGTGTCGGGCGACCGCCCTGGGCGGGCAGAACCCGACCGTCGGCCCGCACGGCGTTGGACGGAGGCTGCGCCGCGACGCCCGACCAGGCGGCGTCGAACGGGTCATCGGGTACCGCAGCGTCGGATCCGACGGGCGGATCCGACATGGCGGGTGCCGGACCCGCACCGGCGAGAGCGGCGGTGAGCCGGTCCACCACCGCCAGCGGCATCTGCGGGGCCGGTTCGGCGAGGTCGGCGAGGTCAGCGGTCACCCGGGCGAGCGCGGTGGCCAGGGCGGCGTACGCGTCGGCCCAGGCGGGATCCTCCGCGACCCGCCGCGCGACGACGGCCTCCTCCGGGGTGCCGTCCAGCGACCCGCCGAGGTAGTCGGCGAGCAGGTCGTGATCGACCCCGCTGAACTCCCCGGTTGTCACGTGTCCTCCTGGTTGGCATCCCGCCGGGAGCGCCCCGACCCCGATCCGACGCCCTCCGCGGCCCGTGGGTTCCCCGTGGTGACCCCCGGCACGTTTCCGTCGGTGCGCGCACCCGAGATGGCGGGGTCGACCCCGGTCCGCAGGTGCCCAAGCTGTACCGCCAGCCGGGCCCGGCCCCGGGCGCAGCGGCTCTTGACCGTCCCCTCGGCCACGCCGAGGATCCGGGCCGCCTCGGCCACCGGGTACCCCTGCACGTCCACCAGGACGAGCGCGGCCCGCTGTTCGGCCGGGAGCGTGGCCAGGGCGGCCCGGACCACCAGCGCGGTGTCGTGGTCGGTGGTCGGGGCGGCCGGTTCGACACCACCGGCACCGTCCTCGGTGCGGGTGCCGTCGGGCAGCGGGACGGTCGGGTGGGACTGTCGGCGACGGATACGGTCCAGGCAGGCGTTCACCACGATCCGGTGCAGCCAGGTGGTGACGGCCGAGTCGCCCCGGAACCGCGCGGCGGCCCGGTGGGCGGACAGGAGCGCGTCCTGGAGGGCGTCGGCGGCCTCCTCGCGGTCACCGAGGGTACGCAGCGCCACCGCCCAGAGCCGGTCGCGGTGCCGGTGGAACAGCTCGGTGAAGGCGGCCCGGTCACCGGCGACGTGGGCCCGGAGCAGTTCGAGATCGGACAGCTCCGCGGCCGGCAGCTCGGTGGGCGGCAGGCTGCCGCCCACCGGATCGGGCGTCCGCCCCCCGCCCCCGATCATCACCACATCCGTGCGAGGTGGTGCCGGGACCGCGACGGACGGCTCACGACCCCTGGACCGTGATTTCCTGGACGCCGAGCTTCCAGCCGTCGCCGCTCTCCTTCTCCGGCAGCTCGGTGATCCAGAAGAGCAGGTACTGGTACTTCTCCTCCGGGTTGAACCCGTTGAAGGTCATCGTGGTGCCGTTGTGCTCCTCGAACGGCTGACCGATCCGGTCCGCGTAGGCGGCCACGAGCTGCCTGTCGCCGGAGGAGGTGGACGGGAAGTCGGCGTTGCCGGTCCGCAGTTCGGCGGAGGCGCCGGTGGACGAGAGGACCGCGCGTACCGACTTGACCGAATGCGGTTCGCCCAGGTCGATCCAGACTCCCATGCCGGTCTTGCCAGGCAGGTTCCCGAACTTGCCCGAGTTCTGGTAGGTGGCGGTCTCCCAGCCCTTGTCCTCGTCGCCGTCGATCACCCGCTCGGCGTTGCGCAGCTCGCCGCGGTCCCCGCCCGGGTCGATGATCCGGACGTCCTCGATGGTGAGCGGGCGGATTCGCGCGGCGGGTGAGGTGGCGTCGCCGGAAGCCGGGGCGCTCGCCGACGGGCCGGCCACGGGCTGCGTCCTGGGCGACTCGTCGTCACGACCGAAGACGCTGATGCCGACGAGGAGAGCGACCAGGGCGACCGCCAGCAGGCCGGCGATGCCCACGGCGACCTTCCGGCCCCCGGCGGCGGCCAGCGGCGAGGGCTCGTCGCCCGGGTCCGCCGTGAACCGGATGGTGCCGGTCTGGTCGAGGAAGTGGTCCTCGGCGGGGACGTCGAGGCGACCCAGTTCGGCGGCGAGCACGTCCGAGGTGGGCGGGGCGATCTCGCCGTCGAGCAAATCCATGGTGAGGTCGTCGAGGTACGCCGGCACCCCGGCGCGGACCTGCCGGGGCGCGGCGATGGAGCCGCTGGCGTCGCGGACCGCGTCCACGATGCCCGCCCGGCCGTGCCCCGCCGTCGCGCCGCGTAGCGGTGCCTCCGCGTGCGGCCAGTGCCCGGTGAGTGCGAAGTAGAGGATGCCGCCGACCGCCCGGACGTCGTTCTCCTGGCTGTCGGCGCAGTCGGTGCGGGCGTCGGCCAGCACCACCCGGCCGTCGTCGCTGATCATCACGGTGCCGGGGTGGACGTTGCCGTGCACCATGCCGGTGGCGTGCACGGAGGCGAGCGCGCTGGCCACGGCGTTGCCGATCGCGGTGGCGCGGGCCGGGTCCAGCGGACCCTCGACGACCAGTTCGCGCAGCGAACGCCCGTCGACCCACTCGCGGACGACGTAGGCCCGCTCGTTCTCGTCGATCGCGTCGTAGACGCCGACCAGGTTGGGGTGGATGACCCGGCTGGCGGCCACGGCGGCCTGGAGCATCTCGGTGGCGGAGTCGCCGCCGGGGTAGCGCAGCACCACCGCGACCGGTCGGCGCAGCACGACGTCGACCCCCCGCCAGACGAGCCGCCCGGCGCTGTCGTTGTTGATGTGCTCGACCAGTTCGTACCGCTCGGCGAGGATCTCACCGGCCGTGGGAGCACCGAAGGTCATGACCGGAGCGGACTCCTCCGCCTCCTGACCCTCGCCGACCTGGGTCACCCGTCCTCCCTCGGTGATCGTGTCGATCGATGGACCCGCGCTGCTGGGCATCTGGCTTCCCGCTCTGCCTTCGAAGGAACCGGCCGGAGGGTCGACGTGGGCGTCGGCCACCTGCCGGGTCCGTCCAGTGCGACCTTACCCGGACCGCCCGTCGTACCGACATGTCATCTTCCCGCCGCACACGGCGAGGTGCCGGAAGTGGCCGACCTCGTCCGGTTGTGACCGTTGTCAGCCACGTTGCTGGCACATGTACTAGCCAATCTACGGGTTGACCGCAAGTAGCCACCGCAGGGGCCGGCCTGGGTGTGGCGGCCCGGGTGGCACCGCACGGGTTCCCGCCGAACGGCCCTCGATGCTCAGCCGTACGGATGGTTATCCACAGGACTTTCCGGCAGCTGAGCGGGGAGATGCCGAGTTATCCACAGCCGTGTCCCCAGGCTGGTGATCCTCGTTCACCCTCCGTGGCGTGTGTCCGCTGGGCCCGCTCAGCGGCCGAGCTTGCGCCGGACCATGCCGACCACCTCGGTGATCTCGCCGATCCGCAGCACCGTCGCCAGCCCGAGGTAGGTCACCCCGATCACGGCCCCGCCGACCACCAGTTGCACGACCGCCTCGAACCGGCTCAGCTCCTGCGGGTCGCCGGGGAGCAGGCTGACCACCAGCAGGCCGACCAGGGCCGCGCCAAGCGCGGCGAGAACCACCTTGCCCATCGTCCGCATGATCCGACCGAGCCCGATCCGCCCCACCCGGGGGCGCAGCAGCATCGCCGACAACACCGCCGCCGCCACGTACGAGAGGGCGTTGCCGAGCATCATGCCGGCCGCGGCGAAGACGGGTGAGAAGACGACGAAGAGTCCGACCTGGAGCGCCACCCGCAGCGCCACCACCGGGATGTTCACCAGCGCCGGGGTGCGGGTGTCCGGCAGCGCGTAGAAGGCGAACGTGAAGAGCTGGCTGATCGCGAAGGGCACCAGGCCCACCGCGGCGACCAGCAGCACCGTCGAGGTGGCCACCGCGTTGTCGCCGGTGAACGCGCCGTACCGGAAGACCACCACCGAGATCGGCGCGGCCAGCACCGCGTAGCAGACCGCGATCGGGGCGAGGACCGCGGTGACCATGCGGGTGCCCCGGGACAGGTCGGCGGTGACGTCGTGGAACCGGCCGTCCGCGGCGGCGGCGCTCATCCGGGGCATCAGCGCCGTGATGATCGACACGGCGATGATGCCGTGGGCCATCATCAACAGCAGGAAGACGTTGTTGTAGATCAGCAGGCCGGCGTTCTTCCCCCCACCGGCCCGGGTGAGCAGGTTGACCACCACGAAGAGGCCGAGCTGGTTGACCGCCACGTAGCAGAACATCCAGCCGCCGAGCTGGGCCAGCTCCCGCAGCCCCAACTCGCGGAAGTCGAACCGCAGCTTCCACCGGAAACCCACCTTGCGCAGCGCGGGCAGCAGGCCGGCGGCCTGCACCGCGACGCCGAGCAGGGTGCCGCCGCCGACCAGCAGGATCCGCCCCAGGTCCATCTGGTCCGGCCGCAACGCCCGGGCACCGTAGACCACGATGTACGCGCCGAAGACGCCGATGACCACCAGGTTGTTGAGGATCGGCGCCCACATCGGGGCGGCGAAGTGACCCCGGGTGTTCAGCACCGCGGCGATCAGCGCGCTCACGCCGGTGAAGAACAGCATCGGCAACATCAGGTACGACAGGTCGGTGACCAGTTCCGTGTACGCCTCGTCCTTGCCGCCGGCGTAGATGGCGGTCAGCGTCGAGGCCAACGCCAGGGCGACCACCACGGCGGCGGCCAGCGCGAGCACCGCGAGGGTCAGCAGCCGCTGGGCGTACGCCTCGCCCCGGTCCGGGTCGGTCTTGCGCCGGCGTACCAGCACCGGGATCAGCACACTGGTCAGCACGCCGCCGAGCAGGAACTCGTACACCTGGTTCGGCAGGAACAGGGCGGTGGTGTAGACGTCGCCGACCGCGTTGCCCAGGGCGGCGCCGATCATCAGGTTGCGGACGAAGCCCGTACCCCGGCTGACCAGGCTGCCGACCGCCATCACCGCGCTGTTCGCCGCGGCGCTCGTCTCCGCCACCACCTCCTGCGGCGGCGCGGCGGCCTCCGCGCCCGGCTGGTTCAGCGGCTCCGCCGAGATGAAGGTGGCGTCGTCACCCGGCCGCGGGCCGCCTCCCTGCGCGGCGTTCGCGCTGCGGTAGAGCCCGCCGCTCATCTCCAGCCTCCAAGGGGTACGTCGAAACCGGCTTCGGCCCGCACGCCATGACCATAGTCAACCGGGGCCGCATACCCGCGCCCGGCGGATCGGATCGCGCCCCGGCCCGATAGGCTGGCGATCCCATGTCCGAAGCCTCCGCTCCCCACGCCGCCGACCGCCGCGAACTCACCGCAGCGCAGCGCAACGCCGTCGCCGAGCTGCTCCGCGTCTCCCCGGTCGCCGACGAGCTCGGCCGCAGGTTCGCGCACGCCGGCCACGAGCTGCACCTGGTGGGCGGTTCCGTCCGCGACGCCCTGCTCGGGCGACTCGGCGACGACCTGGACTTCTGCACCGACGCCCACCCGGACGAGACGATCCGCATCGTCAAGGGCTGGGCCGAGTCGATCTGGGAGACCGGCCGGGAGTTCGGCACCATCGGCTGCCAGCGCGACGGGCTCCGGCTGGAGGTCACCACCTTCCGCGCCGAGGCGTACGACCAGGTCAGCCGCAACCCGGTCGTCGAGTACGGCACCAGCCTCGCCGACGACCTGCGCCGGCGGGACTTCACCGTCAACGCGATGGCGGTGAGCCTGCCCGACCACCGGTTCACCGACCCGTACGGCGGTGTGGAGGACCTTGCCGCCAAGGTGATCCGTACCCCGGGCACGCCCCGGGAGTCCTTCGGCGACGATCCGCTGCGAATGCTGCGCGCCGCCCGCTTCGCCGCGCAACTGCGCTTCGCCGTGCACCCGGACGTGCGCGCGGCGATGACCCGGATGGCGGCGGACCTGGACCGGATCACCGCCGAGCGGATCCGCGACGAGTTCACCAAGCTGCTCTGCGCGGCCGACCCGATCACCGGGCTGCGGCTGCTGGTGGACACCGGGCTGGCCGAGCGGTTCCTACCCGAACTGACCGGGCTCAAGCTGGAGATCGACGAGCACGCCCAGCACAAGGACGTCTACGAGCACACCCTCACCGTGGTGAGTAACGCGATGTCGTACGAGACCGACGGCTGCGACTTCGTCCTGCGGATGGCCGCGCTCATGCACGACGTGGGCAAGCCGGCCACGAAGGCGGTCGGCCCGGACGGCCGGGTCAGTTTCCACCACCACGAGGTGGTCGGCGCCCGGCTCACCAAGGCCCGGATGAAGGCGCTGCGGTATCCGAAGGACGTCACCGCGCAGGTCACCAAGCTGGTCGGCCTGCACCTGCGCTTCTACGGGTACGGCCGGGGCGAGTGGACCGACTCGGCGGTGCGCCGGTACGTCACCGACGCCGGTGACCTGCTCTCCCGGCTACACAAGCTGACCCGGTCGGACTGCACCACCCGCAACCGGCGCAAGGCCGCGCAGCTCGCCGCCGACTATGACGCGCTGGAGGAGCGGATCGTCCGGATCGCCGCCGAGGAGGACCTGGCCCGGGTCCGACCCGACCTGGACGGCAACGCGATCATGGAGTTGCTCGGTGTGCCGCCGGGGCCGGTGGTCGGGAAGGCGTGGCAGCACCTCAAGGAGCTGCGCCTGGAACGCGGTCCGCTGGACCGCGACGAGGCCGAGGCGGAGCTGCTGCGCTGGGCCCGCGAGCAGGGCATCGTCTCCTGACCCGGGGTGCCCCACACTGGGGCACCGTTTGCCGCATCCGGAGCCGGTCCCGGTGGACCGGGCAGACGCGACAGGGGTCGCCCGGAGCTTCCGGGCGACCCCTGTCGTCGTACCTGTCAGCGGGTCTCGACCGCGCTGGACTCGACCGGCGGCTTCCCGTTGCCCGCCGACGATGCGCCACCCAGCCTGGCCAGCAGGCCGGCCAGGTCGATGCCGGTCAGGTCGCTGCCGAGCTGGAGCCCCTGCGCCACGTTGCCGGCCACCGACTTCGTCAGCGACGACGCGCCGTCGGTGGAGATCACCGTCATCTTGTCGATCGCCCCGATCGGGGCGCTGGCCGCCTCGACCACCTGCGGCAGCACCTTCACCAGCAAATCCAGCACGGCCGCCTCGCCGTACGCGGCGAACGCCTCGGCCTTGCGGGCCATCGCGTCCGCCTCCGCCTGCCCCCTGGCCAGGATCGCCGCGGCCTCGGCCTGGCCCTCCCGCTCGACCGCCTCGGCGATCGCGGAGCGCCGGCGCTGCTCGGCCTCACCCTCCTTGGCGCCCTCGATCGCGTTCGCCTCGGCCAGCGCGGCCCGGCGGGCCCGTTCGCCCTCACCGGTCAGCCGGGCCTGCTCGGCGGCGGCCTGGGCGGCGGCGATGGTGGCCTGCCGCTGCGCGTCGGCGTTCAGCACCGCCGCGTTGCGGGCCGCCTCGGCCTCCTGCTCCACCTTGTAGCGGGCCGCGTCGGCGGGCTTGCGTACCTCGGTGTCGAGCTGGCGTTGCTTGAGTTCGGCGTTGCGCTCGGCCACCTTCTGCTGCTCGGAGAGGATCGCCTGGTCCCGCTCGGCCTGGGCGAGCGGCCCAGCCGCCGCCGACTTCGCCTTCGCCGCGTCGATCTCCGCCTGGATGGCGGCCTGCTTCAGCGACAGGTTCCGGTTCGCCTCGGCGATCGCCTCCTCGGCCAGCAGCCGCTCCTGCTCGGCCTGCTGCCGGGCCCGGGCCTCGGCGATGGCCGCGTCCTTGAGCACCCGGGCGGCCTCCGGCCGACCCAGATCCTGCAGGTAGGAGCCCTCGGCCAGAATGTCCTGGAGCTGGAAGGTGTCCAGCACCAGGCCCTGGTTGGTCATCGAGTGCTCGGCCTCCTCGGCGACCGCGCTGGCGAACGCCGCCCGGTCCCGGATGACCTCCTCGACGGTGAGCCGGCCGACGATCGAGCGCAGCGCACCGGCCAGCACCTCCCGGGTGAAGTTGTCGATCTCGTCCTGCTGGTGCAGGAACCGTTGGGCGGCGGCGCGGATGGCGTCCTCGGTGCCGCCCACCTTGACGATCGCCACACCGTGCAGGTCGGTGCGGATGCCCTGCTTGCTGACCGCGCCCCGGATGCCGACGTCGATCCGACGGCTGGACAGGTCCAACGACTGGAGTTTCTGCACCACCGGCAGCACGAACACCGAGGCACCGAGGACGACCTTCTGGCCGGACATGTCGGTGGACCGGCCGCCGTCGGCCGTCTGGGTGGTGCGGCCCTTGCGCCCGGTGACGATGAACGCCTCGTTCGGGCCGGCGACCTTGATCCGGGAGAGCACGAAGAAGACGAGAACGAGGACGAGGAGGACCGCGCCGCCGATGGCGAAGAGAAGGGGCATGTGACCGTCCTGTTTCTTTGTGAGGGGGTTCAGTAGGTCTCGACGTGCACGCTGGTCTCGCTCAGCGCCTCGACCACGAAGACCTGCGCGCCGATCGGGATTGGACGGTCTGCGCGGGCGTTGAGCTTCACCGGCTGGCCGGCGACGCGTAGCCGGACCTCGCCGTAGCCGTCGACGGGCACCGGAGTGACCACCAGGCCGATCGCGCCGACCAGATGGTCACGGGTGGGGGTGGGGTCGGTCCGCATGTTACGCGCCGCCCGGCTGAGTCGGGCCGCCAGCCACGCGGCCGGCACCGCCGCCAGCGCGCCCCCGGCCGCCGCCGCCCCGACCATGACCGGGGTACGCCCACCGACCAGCTCGTTGACGATGGCGGCGCCGAAGCCGAACGCGCCGAGGAACCCGGCGACGACCTCGAGGGAAACCGGACCGTCGACGTCGGGGTGACCGAAGTGCAGCAGCTCGCCGCCGAGCAGCGCGAGCGCCAGCACGCCGACACCGACCGCACCGATGATCAGGAAGATGATGGTCCCCGTGGCCATGCCCGGCACGGTATCGGCGGTGCGCAAGAAGACGGGCTGGTTGAATCGTCAGCGGGGCGCGACGGCCACCTCGAAGTCGACCAGCTGCCGGGGCAGCGGCTGGCGGATCAGCTCCCGCCCGGTCGGGTCGGCGAGTACGAAGTCGTTGGACCCGAGCGGGCGGCGGTAGAGCAGCCGGTCGTCGGTGACCCACGCCACGTCGGCGCTGGGCAGCGGATTGAGCACCCGGCCGGTGGTTGTCTCGACGAGCAGTGGCTCCTGCTGGCCCTGGACGACCACGCGCGTGCCATCCGGCGACCAGGCCCACGGGCCGGCCGGGTCACCGGGCATCGGTACGAACCGGGTGCGCCGCCCGTCGTCCGCCGAGAAGAGCTGCACGCCCAAGCGGGCGTGCCGCCGTGACTCGTCGTGCGACCCCACGGTCTGCGGCAGGGCGACGTGCCGACCGTCCCGCGTCCAGGTGAACTCGCAGAAGTCGGTGCAGCCCAGTCGCTCCGGCAGATGTCTCTGTTTCGTGCCGTCCGTCTCCATGATTATGAAGCCGCCGAAATAATCGACTTGGTGGGTGGTGAACAGCAGCCGTCGGCCGTCCGGAGACCATTGTGGGACGGAGAGCGCTCGGCCCACCTCGTACCAGCGGGTTTTCCCGCTCGCCAGGTCGAATAGGCCGATGTCCCGGGGCCGGTCCAGGTCCCTGACCGCGACGAGCGAACCGGTGGGTGCCGGGAAGATGCCGTCGTAGCGGTCGGTTCGGAAGTAGCGGCCTCGGCCTCGGTCGAGCAGCATGCCCGTACCCGAGCCACCTTCTACCTGCGCCCTGGTCACCACCCAGCCGCCGGGGAGCACCAGGGGTTTCGTGGTCCAGTCCGCCCCCGGCGTGGGCAGCATGGTCGGCGAGGGGGTGAC